>JBLHGH010000049.1:0-11961 GCA_047615425.1 Candidatus Latescibacterota bacterium | reverse complement strand
TTATAGATATATAACGATTGTTTTTTCTCTTCAAATTATCCAATTGAAATAACTAATTTATTGAGAGTGGGTTCTGCAAATTCCCAGCTCAGAAATCTTGAAGTAGTATCTCTAAGGCCTAAGTAATTCTTTTAAAAGAAAAACCCTTTCAGCTAAAAAAACTAAAAGGGTTTTGAATTTTATATTTGACGTTTTATTACGGAAGTATTTCAGGATAAATTGTAGTAAAATCTCTTGCGTTGAACAGCTCACCTGCTTCAACAAAATTGGATCCATAAGCTTCGTCAATAGCCTTTAAAACCTCATTGGCCATAAATGCAAATCCTCTGGCTGTTGGGTGAACACCGTCTAAAGAAAATAATCCCCCAAATACAAGGCTGCCATTCATATCGAATTCATCGAATGGAATTCCTGTATCAAAAACTTGTTGCATCAACGCGTTCGCATCGACCATTGGTACGCCATTCTGAGATGCAGCCGAAGCAATTGTTGCATTATAGGAATTAGTGGCCGTAGTCACTTCGTCTACTTCATTCGAAGTTAGTACCCATCTATCTTCCAAAGGAACCGTAACCCCATTAATAAGCGTTGGATCATTGTTAGCAAGCGTCCCAATAAATGAAGCCGCTGGCAATACTGGATAATCTTCAGCGGTAACCTGTCTGTAAGATGGCAAACCGAATGCAGAAAGATCTGTTAGGTATTCGTCTTGGATCGTAACTGCGTTCTGACCTTCCACAAAAACAATAGTTCTTCTATCTACTTCTTCCTGAGTAAGGAAACCGGCACCCAATGCCTGCTGTAATCCGCCATTGTATGGTCCATAAGCAGCATTTACCGCAGCAGCTGTAGCAGCATCCATTGGTATAGGATTGTAAGGAATAGTTGTGAAATAAGGAATCGTATATACGTAAGGAATGTTCATAACAACTCCTTGCTTTCCGTTCGCTAAAGCACCTAAAATAATATTATAGACACCTGCAAAGGCCGCTGGATCAGTAATGTCGTTTCCTCCATAGGTTGTAGGATCCGGATTACCCGTTTGATCAACTCCTGCACCACCTGAAGTGGCATAACTCAACACATCATTATTTCCAATCCACAAACTAAAAAACGAGGCATTAACCGCAAGGGCATCTTCCAGCATAGAAGCATTAGGATTTGAAGCCATGCGTGCGAAATATGGATTAGCTAATCCACCAGGCACTCCGGCTATATTTCCGTATCCATTTGCTAACAAATGAAAACTCTTGGCTCCGGGAACACCCATATTATTATATGGTCCCGGTTGAATATTACTAATTTCTGTTGTTGGTGTCTGACCCAATACTTCCGGTCCGGCACCATTAAAGAACAATCGCGGATTCAGGATCTGAACTCCTCCTAACAAGGCTCCACCAATATTATCGTTCATGTAAGGCTGAGTAAATTCACCACCGCCTGCTAAAGCAAATTTCTGCGATAGTAAATTGGGAAATGAATTGTTTTGCCCCTGGATAAACAATGCACCGTCCGTAAATCCGGCCGTAAGTGAATTTCCAACTGATACAAAACTTGAAAGATTGGCATCTCCTGAGACTAAAGGAACAACTGGCTCCTCCACGACGACAGGAATATCGTCATTCTCACATGATACAAGTACAACTGCACCCAATATCAGTGTTGCTAGATATTTGTAGTTATATAGATATTTCATAATGCGATTTTTTATAGGTTGTTAATACTTATGGAAATATAGTACTGGGCTCCAACATAAGGTGCCCCATAAGCCGTGAAGTATTCTTTATTAAGAATGTTACTCCCTCCAGCTTTTAATAACGTTTCCCACTTTTTAATTTTGTAGTTGAGCTGAGCATCCAATACAGAATAAGAAGGTACAATTCCATCACCAAATCCAGCTTCCCAGAAATATTCGTCACTCCATCTGAAATTAGCTCCAAATCCAAAATTTGGGAAAAGATCACTATATCTGAAGGAGGCTTTTGCTTTGTGCTGTGGCGTATTAAAGTTTGTTCTAAAGTCAGGATTAGCAGCCTGATCGAAATCCTGCTTTGTATAGGTATAGTTTGCACCCAAGTTGATCTTCTTCATGATCTTGGTGCTAACACCTATTGACCCTCCAAAGGCATTCACATCTGCATCACTATTGGTATACGTTTGATAAACTTCTACGTCACCATTTTGTAGCGCGAGTAAAGACAACGAATTGTCACCAACCGTTCCATAAAGCGGAACAATCACATTCTCGTTTGAAATGAAATTGGTATACTGACTGTAATAAGCATTTGCGTCGATTATAAAATTGAATATCTTACCTCTATATCCAACTTCATATACATTTGCTTCTTCAGGCTTTACAAGGTTGATATTCGCTTTTTCAGGAGCTCCTGCCAGAACCGAACTTACTGTAAAGGAATTCTCATAAGCAGCACGACCGGCAATAGTAGCAGTACTTGACCCGGTAGTTTGTTGTCCGTTACCACTCAAAGGGAAGTTACGAACATCTCGATCTAAATTCTCGGGTGCAGAACCCACTAATATGGCTCGTCCTATATCAAGTCCTATAAACAGATCCTGTGTAGTTGGATTTCTAAAGGCAGACTGATACGAAACTCTGAAATTATGATTTCTATCTGCTCCGGCTGTGTAGCCTAAAGAAACTCTGGGCGTGAATTGTCCCTCGAACAATTCAGACTTGTCAAATCGAACAGAACCTGTAACCTTTAATCTGTCATCGGCCAATTTCTTCTGAATCTGTGAATATGCTCCTACTTCAGAATACGTAATAGGGCCATCAAGATCTGTAAAAATAGTTCCTGAAGAATTCAGTCTATAAGTCCTGTAAGATCCTCCTAACTGAATATCGGCAAAATCACTTGTAATATGACTGAAGTTGTAATTCGCATCTGCATGGTACAATTGTGTTTCATCCTGTAGTTTGGAACCTGTATTTACATTGGGATCCGCTTTAACTCTATCTAAGGCTGCTCGGAATTCAGGTGTGCCTGGAATAAGTCTTCCGGTCTCAGCTGTTTGTCGGGCAATGGCATGTGCCTGATCTGAATCAGCACCCGCCAGCGAAGATTGAATATAAGCTCCGGCATACTGACCGAACCAGGTTAGGTCATCCTTCCATGCACGGTTTACATTAATTGCAGACAATCCCATGTTGTTAGAATCTCCTGCGTCTTCATCTGTAACATATCCTCTTACAAAGAAGTTGTCGTTTTTAATTTCCAGTTTATGTTGCTGAAGGAAAAAATTCTTGATCTCGTATCGCTGTCCACCCTGGTATATAGTGGTACCAACACCAACTTTTCCGACGTAGGCAATTTCAAAGTCGTTTTCCCAAGGTCTGTAGTGAAGCGCAGCATCAAATTTTACGCTTTCAGCATCATAATCTGTTAGATCTTGTTCTAAATATCCCGTTCTACTAACTATATCATTAGGTAATAGATTTTGGGACCCGGAAGGGATTAGACCCAAACCGGCCAGAGCATCACCAACACCTTTAATATTTGTAGCAACTTCATCACCATAGACATTTAATCCATCATAACCAGGATGATCTCTGGTTCTTCCGGGATTAAGCACATCCACTTCATTTGATGCAAACCAATCCGTACCATTCATAATAGCAAGGTTCACTTTACCGGCTAATTTTGGTGAGAAAGCGGTGGCCGCTCTTATTCCCATATCCCAGAATTCATTATCTCCGGCAGCTTTCTGCGATGTCATACCTCTTTTATAATAGACACTAACTCCTTGATGGTCGAATGGATTCTTACTCGTCATAAATAGGATACCGTTGAAAGCATTCGCACCATAAAGTGCAGAAGAAGCTCCTGGCAGTAACTCTATACTATTCACATCCAACTCCGTCATACCAAGTAAGTTACCCAGCACAAAATTCAATGCGGGAGAACTGTTGTCCATTCCATCCACCAATTGTACAAATCGCTCATTCGCGATAGTAGCAAAACCACGAGTGTTCACAGACTTAAAGGTTAAACTACTTGTATTAATATCAACACCCTTAATTGCTTCAATACCATCGTAGAAATCGGCATTTGGCGCATATCTAATATCCTGAATATCGAAACGCTCGATAGTTACTGGAGATTCAAAAACACGTTCCGGTGTTCTGGAAGCGGATATAACTAACTCGTCCAATTCAGAGCCTTCGGGAAGGATGACGTTAATGACTTGATTGTTCGTTGTAATCTCCCTAGTTTGTGACTGAAATCCAATACTGGAAATCTCAACGCTAAAAGGAGGCGTTAAGTCACTGGCAAGAGTAAAATTTCCTTCATAATCTGTTGCTGTTCCGGTACTTGTGCCTAACACAATTATGTTCGCTCCAAGAATTGGTTCTGATTCTTGGTCCACTACTGTACCGCTTATGCTAGTTTGTGAGAACAACACTGTTGTAAAACACAAACAAACCAAAGCTAAAAATGCTTTCATATCGAGAGTTGATTTAATTATTAAATTGGGATAAATATAGATATTATTTTAGCAATGCCTCAACAAATTCGAAAATTTTTTATGATATTATTAACTACCTTTATTTAGTCACTGTATGTATTCACCCAAATTTAAACTTTTTGGATTAAAAATTAAGCGTGTACTTTACAAAGCTAATTAATTATAGGAGCACAAAGAAGATGAAGCTACTAGAAACAAAAAAAGCCCATCCATACGGATAAGCTCTTCATCGGTCTATTTCTAAACCACGTAACACATTTCTGTGTCACAACACAACATTTTAATTGCGGTCTGGACGAGACTCGAACTCGCGACCCCCTGCGTGACAGGCAGGTATTCTAACCAACTGAACTACCAGACCGTGCTACTATTTTATAGACTTTAAAAGCTTGTCTTGAACTAATATCACTATTAGCGAGGGCAAATATACACCCCTTATTCATTCTGTCAAACAATTTTTTGGAAAATATTTTTTTTTAATTTATCTATTCATTTTCTTTATTCCTAAATGCCTCTCGTTTATCATCCCCCATATGATCGAACATTCACGCGCACCTATTTCTCAGCTAGTAAAGTGCGCGTAAAGCGAATCAAAAAAGTATCATGCAAAAATATTAGCCAAGCTTCTGTCTTTCTACTAAATACGTAGTCAGAATCTTATTAAAAGACTCGTTAATATCCGTAGGAACATACTTAATACGATACTGCCCGCACTTTAAAGCAAGGTCATTAAAGTAGCCGCTTACCGCTGCCTCGTAGTTTTCTTTGATATTATCTGCATACAAATTAACATGCTCGCCTGTCTCAACATCAACAAAGCGCTTTGGTCTATTACTAAAGTTAAACTTCAGCTCTTTTTCTTTGTCGTAGGCATGGAACAAAACCACCTCATGTTTATTATACTTCAAATGCTGGAGCGCCTCAAATAACTTTTCCTCTTCAGTATCGCTTTGAAACATATCTGTAAACAGAAAAACCAAGGATCTACGCTTTAATTTCTCCGCAATAAGATGCAGATGCGTATACGTTTTAGTTCCAATTTGCTCGCGGGATTGTGATATTGCTTTGCTAAGATGATTTAAAAGCATTTGATGATGTCTTTCGCTACCCTTTTCCGAAGCATAAAACTCGTATTCGTTGCTATAAATACTCATTCCAACAGCATCCCGTTGGCGCTTTAGCAAATTCATTATAGCCGCGCTAGCCAAAACTGAAAAACCAATCTTGTTTAAAGAGTTTATACCAAATTGCTTTATAGCCGGATAATGCATCGAGCTACTATTGTCTATAATTAAATGACAACGAAGATTGGTTTCTTCCTCGTAGCGTTTTGTATAAAGCTTATCTGTTTTTGCATAGAGCTTCCAGTCAATGTGCTTGGTACTCTCCCCATTGTTGTAGATTTTATGCTCGGCAAATTCCGCGGAGAAACCATGAAACGGACTCTTATGCAGTCCAGAAATAAACCCCTCTACTACCTGGGTAGCGAGTAATTCCAGGTTTTTAAACCCGGTGATTTCATTTATTTCTTTCTCAATGTTCATGATTTGATTTACGATTTAAGAAGTACAATATCGGATAGAATAAGAATGAATATAAATCGCACATCCAATATCTACTATCGTATATTCTAAAGCACTCCGTCTACAATCCCATACGCGATACTTTCCTCAGATCCCATCCAATGGTCTCTATTGAAATCTTTCATGACTTTGTCATACTTCTGACCACAATTATCAGCCAAAATCTGAGCGCTTAACTCCTTCGTCTTAATAATTTCCTGAGCCGTAATTTCAATATCACTTGCTTGTCCGCGAGCACCACCACTAGGCTGATGAATCATTACACGCGCATGTGGTTGAATAAAGCGTCTGCCATTCGTGCCAGCCGAAAGTAAAATACTTCCCATACTCGCTGCTAAGCCAGTGCAAATTGTTGACACCGGACTCTTAATTTGTTTGATGGTATCATACATCGAAAAGCCAGAAGTAACATAACCTCCAGGGCTATTGATATAAAATTTTATTTCGTCATTATTTAAAGAATCCAAATACAGCAACCTATCGACTACATGTCTGGCCGAATTATCGTCAACCATCCCCCATAAAAAGATGGTACGGTCATCCATTTGTTGTTGTGCTATCTGATCCTGAACTTTTTGTTTTTTTTCTGTACTCATAATTGTTTCATTTTTTTTGCAAAAATCAATCGCAACATGCTTCCAACTCCCGGTGAAAACTACCAATCCAGTGTTTCTAAATTGCTATAAACCACAAGATACCCTGCGCTGATGCTGGCTTGGTTCGATTCCGAAAATCAAGGATTTTCTATCTTACTAAAATACAAAAAGGCCTGACACACTGCCAAGCCTTTTCAAGTTTAATTGTGTTTTCAACTATAGAAGTCCGTCAATTGCCTCAGCATAGGTAGCTTTAGGCGCTACACCAACTTGACGACCAACTAATTCCCCTTTATCGAAAATAAGTACTGTCGGGATATTTCGCACTCCATATTTTGCAGCAAATTCTTGATTTGCATCTACATCAACCTTTCCAACCACAGCTCTTCCTTCGTAGTCATCACTAATCTCATCAATGATTGGTCCTACCATACGGCAAGGTCCACACCAAGCTGCCCAAAAGTCAACCACTACAGGTTTGTCACTTTTTAATACTGTTTCTTCAAACGTTGCGTCTGTTATCTCTAATGCCATTATGTATAATTTAATATGTTAAGCAAAAGTAGTCAAATTTTACACCAAACCTTACAGCCAGTGTATTAGAATGACAAATAGTTAAATCGATTTTTTTTATGCAGACCTGCCCACATAACAAATCACCTAATTCAACTTATACTGCACTTCCGCATGCTTCAATTCCGTCAATAACTCATTAGAGATATTAACTTTCTGAGTTCTACTCGGCATGCTTAGTTTTACCTTATCCTCTTCTTCATAAATGGTAAAATGCAACTGCTTGTCGCCGGCATGGGTTTTAAATAGTTCTTTTAAACTAGCTATTCGGTTTTCATGTAAGGCGTCTAAGGGTAATTGAATGGTTAATTTTCTCGCCTGGCTGTCCATCACATCATGCAATAATTGCATGCTATTGTATTGTACCCTAGGGTCGCCTTTTTTACCAGTCTCTCGGTTTGTCCAGCCTTCTTTTACAAAGCAACGAACATACACAAAGCTATTCGGGACTAAGAAATGGCGCCACTTTAGATACTCTTCGCCAAAAATTTTAAACTCGAAACTATCTTCATAGTCTTCCACAACAAAAATAGCCCAGCCTTTTCCTGCTTTGGATTCGCGATGTTGCACATCGGCAACTATCCCACCAAAGGTCATTTCCTTATTTACGTATTTTTCCAGATCGTTGAAGCTGGACACCTTACATGTAGTAAAGGCTTTCATCTCAGTTGCAAAATCGTCTAACGGATGTCCAGAAATATATACACCCACCACATCTTTCTCTTGTTTCAGCTTTTGCATGGTTCCCCACTCCTCACAAGGAGGCACTTCAGGTTCTGGAATCTGCACTTCGCTAGCATCACCAAACAAACTTACTTGGGACGAATTCTGTGTTTCCTGGTATTTATTCGCATAACGCAACACCTTCTCTAAAAACATCACGCCATCACCATCATCGTGTAAATACTGTGCGCGGTGTGCCTCAAAACTGTCAAACCCGCCTGCTAATGCAAGGTTTTCAAAAGCCTTTTTATTGGCTGCACGTAAATCAACGCGTTTCGATAAATCAAAAATAGATTTGTACTTGCCATCTTTTCGGTGTTCCACAATAGTTGCCACAGCATTTCCTCCAACCCCTTTAATAGCGCCCATCCCAAAGCGAACAGCACCTCGATCGTTTACGGTAAACTTATAGAAAGATTCGTTTACATCTGGGCCTAAAACTTCCATGCCCATACGCTTACATTCTTCCATAAAGAAGGTCACCTGCTTGATGTCTCTCATATTGTTACTCAATACCGCAGCCATATATTCGGCAGGGTAATGTGCTTTTAGATAGGCCGTCTGATACGCAATCCAAGCGTAACAGGTAGAGTGGGATTTGTTGAAGGCATAACTAGCAAAGGCTTCCCAATCCTTCCAGATTTTCTCTAAAATTTCAGGGTCATGACCTTTTGCCGCCGCTTGTTTTACAAAGCGAGGCTTCATCTTATCTAGTACCGCCTTTTGCTTTTTTCCCATCGCCTTCCGTAGCACATCGGCATCACCCTTACTAAAGTCGGCCAGCTTCTGAGACAGCAACATTACTTGCTCTTGGTAGACTGTAATTCCGTAGGTTTCCTTCAGGTATTCTTCCATCGCAGGAAGATCATATTCAATGACTTCCTCTCCGTTTTTACGTCGAACAAAACTCGGGATATATTCCAGCGGACCAGGCCTATACAAGGCGTTCATTGCAATTAAATCTGCAAAAACCGTAGGCTTCAACTCCTTCATATACTTCTGCATTCCGGCAGATTCATACTGAAAAATCCCTACCGTTTCACCGCGTTGGAAAAGCTCGTAGGTCTTTACATCATCCAATGGGAAGTTATCTGGGTCTAAATCAACATCGTGCTTATGCTTCACCAATTTAACCGTGTCCTTGATTAAAGTAAGTGTCTTCAGTCCTAAAAAGTCCATTTTTAGTAGCCCGGCACTTTCTACCACCGAGTTGTCAAACTGCGTAACATACAGATCACTATCCTTGGCTGTAGCCACAGGAACAAAATCTGTGATATCACTAGGTGTAATAATCACCCCGCAAGCATGGATTCCAGTATTTCGAACAGAACCTTCCAGCATTTTCGCCTGGTTGATGGTCTCGGCCTCTAAATCACTGCCCTCAGCGAGGTTCAGTAATTCGTTTACTTTCGGTAATTCATCACTTCTAAACTTTCGTCTTAATTCCTGATCACTCAAACCGAATATTTTATTCAGTTTGGTCATGTTCGGGATGAGCTTCGCAATTCTATCGGCATCATTTAGGGGTAAATCCAACACACGAGCCGTATCTCGAATAGCAGATTTTGCCGCCATGGTTCCGTAGGTAATAATCTGAGCAACCTGATTACTTCCGTATTTATTGATTACATAATCCATGACCTTACTTCGTCCTTCATCATCAAAATCAATATCAATATCGGGCATGCTCACACGATCCGGATTCAAGAAACGCTCAAAAAGCAAATCGTATTTGATGGGATCGATATTCGTAATCCAAAGGCAGTAGGCAACCACAGATCCTGCAGCCGAACCCCTTCCAGGCCCCACAGAAACGTCCATGTTTCTTGCTTCGCGAATAAAGTCCTCGGTAATTAAGAAATACCCTGGATAGCCCGTGTTTTCAATTACCTGAAGCTCAAAATCGATACGCTCCTTAATCTCGTCAGTTAATTCTCCATAGCGCTTTTCGGCACCAATAAAAGTTAAGTGTTTTAAAAAATCATTTTCACCGCGCTTACCACCATCTGCTACATCTTCTGATCTTTTAAACTCCTCCGGTATATCAAACTTCGGAAGTAATACATCACGCACTAAAGAATACGCTTCTACTTTTTCTACTACCTCAGCAATATTATGAATGGCTTCTGGCAAATCTTTAAAGAGCGACTTCATGGCGTCCTGACTCTTAAAGTAATATTCTTGATTTGGCAAACCGTAACGATATCCACGTCCGCGGCCTATGGGTGTCGCTTGTTTTTCACCATCCTTCACACACAGCAATATATCATGTGCATTAGCATCTTCTTTATTGACGTAATAGGTATTATTACAAGCAACTAGTTTCACTTCATGTTTCTTTGCGAAATCTACAAGCACCGTATTTACTCTGTTTTCATCTTCTTGGTCGTGGCGCATAATTTCCAAATAGAAATCCGCACCAAACTCCTGCTTCCACCAAACTAAAGCCTCTTCTGCCTGCTTTTCGCCAATATTTAGAATCTTAGATGAAACTTCGCCATACATGCTTCCTGAAAGCACAATAAGATCTTCTTTGTACTTCTTAACAACTTCCCTATCAATACGAGGCACATAATAAAACCCATCCGTATACGCCAAGGATGCCATTTTTGCTAAATTATGATAGCCCTTCTTATTTTTTGCGAGCAGCACTATTTGATACCCATTGTCTTTATGCGACTTGTTGGTGTGATTTTCACAAACAAAAAACTCACAACCCACAATTGCCTTTAAAGGCTCAGGGAGTTCAGGCTTGTCTGGAACTTTACCTTCGAAATTGGTTGCTGTATCATCCACAGCCTCATACGCAGCCAATTTTGACTGGTAGTCCGCCTTCGTAGCCTTATTATAATCGTTTACGGCCCGCGTAAAGTGAAAGGCGCCCATCATATTCCCGCTATCCGTCAAAGCCACTGCAGGCATATTGTTATCAATCGCCGCTTGCACTAATTTTTGAGTGCTTATGGTAGACTGTAGTATGGAAAATTGCGAATGGTTATGAAGATGTGCAAAAGGAACACCCTGCAGGCCTTCAATATTTTCTTTTATTTCTTCGGAAGAAATTTCTTGCGTCTCAAGTTGCGCGTCTAATACTTCTTTTATTTTTTCTGAAGCCTTCTTGAGGTTAATGTGCTTTAACCCAATGAGCTCGATTGTCTTCGGATTTGCTTCTGAAAAATTCTCGAAATAATCTGGCTGAACGTCTAATTCTTCAGAACTGAAAATCTGTCTTCGTACCAATTCGAAAAAACAACGTGTAGTTGCCTCTACATCTGCTGTGGCATTGTGCGCATCTCCAAAAGGAACAGCAAATAGAAATTTGTGTAATTCGGTAAGCGTAGGAAGTTTAAATTTTCCTCCTCGACCACCAGGAATCTGACACATTTGTGCAGTGGTTTCAGTACAGGTATCTAAAATTGGAAAGGTAGGAAGCGGGTCTTCCATCCCAAGGCGGAGATATTCTGCGCCCATGATATTAAGATCAAAACCAACATTTTGGCCTACTAGGTATTTCGTTTTCTCAAGCGCTTCAGAAAATTTAGCAACAACTTCAGCGAGAGGCAAGCCTTCTTGCATTGCTAATTCTGTAGAAATCCCGTGAATTTTTTCCGCGTCATAGGGTACATTAAACCCTTCTGGTTGCACCAAATAATCCTGATGCTCCACAACATTTCCCATGGCATCATGCAACTGCCAAGCAATCTGAATACATCTAGGCCAGTTGTCGCTATCGGTTAGAGGAGCGTTCCAGTTTTTCGGCAAACCCGTTGTTTCGGTGTCAAAAATTAAATACATGGTTCTGAATTACGAACTACGGATGCAGGATTACATTCGTATAAAGAATAAAATCATTCCGAAGTAAAAATAAAAAAAAGCAGGTTTTTATCTATTTAAAGTTATGTGAAGTTGTTCACATTTTTATAAAAAAAAGACCGAATAAATTCGGCCTTTCATTTCGTATGCTATATGCCCTAATTAATTATAAACCACATTGAATT
>JBLHGH010000048.1:0-12003 GCA_047615425.1 Candidatus Latescibacterota bacterium | reverse complement strand
ATTGATAAAGTTTATATCCAAAAGGATATACCTAATAAGAAAATAGCCGCGCTACTAGAAACCTTAGAAATTCAAAACGTAACAATAAATTACGTTCCTGAAGAAAAACTGAATAGACTCACCAGAGGTAACCACCAAGGTATTGTGGCAGTAACCTCCCCAATTGAATTTAGCACACTAGACAGTGTAGTAGAAACAGCATTAGCCAAAGACTCCGTGCCAATGTTTGTGATACTTGACCAAATTAGCGATGTGCGTAATTTCGGGGCTATTATTAGAACTGCTGAGTGTACTAACGTAGACGCCATTATTGTTCAGAAGAAAGGTGGAGCACCAATTACAGGAGATACTGTAAAGACTTCAGCTGGTGCAATTTTCAATATTCCCATCTGTAAAGTAGATCATATCAAAGATGCCATTTTCTATTTGCAGAGTTCAGGAATATCTGTGGTAGCCGCAACTGAAAAAACAGAAGAAACGATTTACGACATTGATTTCAAAAAACCAATAGCCATCGTAATAGGCTCTGAAGGAAAAGGCGTTTCTAAGTCAGTTCTTAACCTGGTTGATGAAAAAGCAGCGCTCCCATTGCTTGGTGAAATTAATTCCCTAAACGTATCCGTTGCCTGTGGCGCATTTTTATACGAAGCTATTCGCCAAAGACTCTCTTAAGTTTTCGGTTGATCAGGATTTTCTTTATCTGACTTAATGGTATAGATCACCTTAATTCGAGGGGCTATTTGTTCTACTGAAGGAACTTCCTCTTCCTCCTTCACACGCTCAATAAAGTTTCCATTATCATCAAACTGACTAATAAAAGGGTCCTCTTCTGGAATAAAATCCTCTTGCTCCCAGACATACTTGCGATTAGAAATAGGATTCTTTCTGAACATGACCGCGAACGCAATACCTACTGCAAAGCCAGATAAATGACCTTCCCATGAAATTTTCGGATCTATAGGAAATAAATACCACACCATACTTCCATATAGAAAAACTACAATGAAAGACAAAGCTGTTAACTGGTACTGTTTAGAAAAAATTCCTTTAAAAAACAGAAACGCTACAAGCATATAAACAACCCCACTTGCGCCAATGTGATTTGCTGGCCTCCCAATAAGCCAAGTAAATATACCTGTGAGTAAGAGCCCGTATAATAAAACCTTCCAACGAATATTTCTATAGAAATAGAATAACGCAGTAGTAAGCACAAATAAAGGCACAGAGTTATTAAAAATGTGCTGTAAATTACTATGGATGAATGGCCCAAGGATAACTCCTCGCAATCCTTCTAATTTCAGCGGATAAATACCGAGGTAATTAAAATTGAAATTGAATCGAGACTCAACCCAAAACACGACCCACATCATTGCTAGAAATAACAATGGATAGATAATCACATCTTCAGAAAAACGTAAGCCTTTATGTGTGTTCATGCTATTATGTATTCAAAAAAGGGTCCCTTTCGTAAATGTATGATAAATTGTCAGTGAAGGGCTCCAAAAATATCGTAATTTTATAGACTATGAGTGCACCACTTGCTGAACGAATACGACCAACAACCCTTAATGACTATTTAAGTCAGCAGCATTTAATTGGCCCTGATGGCGCACTGACCATGCAGATTTCAAGTGGCATTTTATCTTCCATGATTTTATGGGGACCGCCGGGGACTGGCAAAACAACCCTCGCCACCATTATTGCAAAACAATCTGACAGACCCTTCTATACCCTTAGTGCAATTGATAGTGGCGTTGCTGCGGTTAGGGAAGTAATTCAGCGAGCGAAGAAAGGTGATGGCCTTTTTACCACCAAAAATCCGATACTATTTATCGACGAAATTCATCGCTTCAGTAAATCTCAGCAAGATTCTCTTCTAGGTGCTGTTGAAAAAGGATGGATAACACTTATAGGCGCAACAACCGAAAATCCAAGCTTTGAAGTCATTCCAGCCCTTTTGTCGCGATGTCAGGTCTACACGCTGAAAGCGTTCAGTAAAAACGATTTAGAAGCGCTTTTAAGGCGTGCAATTACCAAAGACGTTGTACTTAGTAAAAAAAAGATTAAGCTCGAGGAAACAGAGGCTATTTTACGGCTTTCGGGAGGGGACGCCCGTAAACTACTCAACATCTTGGAAGTTATCGTATTGTCTGAACAAAAAGATGCAGTTACCATCACAAATAAAATGGTACTTCAGAAAGTTCAAAAAAACACTGTGTTGTATGACAAGACGGGTGAACAACATTATGATATCGTTTCAGCATTTATAAAATCAATTCGAGGGAGCGATCCAAATGCAGCTGTTTATTGGCTAGCACGAATGATTGAAGGTGGAGAAGACATTAAATTTATTGCCAGGCGTTTGGTTATACTTGCTTCGGAAGATATTGGGAATGCCAATCCAAATGCGCTACTTCTGGCAAACAGTACATTTCAAGCAGTGAATACTATTGGCTATCCAGAAGCCCGAATTATTTTAAGCCAATGCGCTATTTATCTTGCCGCTTCAGCAAAGAGTAACGCCTCTTATAAAGCTATAGGAGCAGCACAACAACTCGTAAAACAAACAGGAGACTTGTCTGTTCCATTATCCATTAGAAACGCACCCACGAAATTAATGAAAGAATTGGGTTATGGTGATGATTATCAGTACGCCCACAACTACGAGGGGAATTTCACGCCACACGAATTCCTTCCAGAAGAAATTGTAGGAACAACATTTTATAACCCTGGGAATAATAGCAAGGAAAGTCAGCTTAAAAATCACCTTAAGGGACTATGGAAGGAAAAGTATGACTATTAACGCTGTACTTCGAACACCCCTAAGGCGTCATTATTTTTAGCACAAAGCAAGAGTTCTTTTTGCAACCCATTATGCTTAATAGTTACAATTTTTTTAGTGTTCCCTTCAATAAACAAGCCGGCTTCATCATAAGACATTGCTCTAAGCACCCCATTATCGTTCCGTAAAACGAGACCTGAACCCATATCCAACCTAGGCGTTTCAACTTCGGTGTTATAAATATTTCCAACTAAAATCAATTCTGCTACACCATCTTCATCAAGATCAGAAGAAGCAATACTTAACAGTGGAAACGCTTGCGCTTCGGCAGGAAGGGCTTCAATCTCAAAAGTATCATCACCTTTATTCAGTAAAATAACAGATTGCAAACTTGTTATTTCACCTTGATCCGCCGTCAATAATTTATCACCGTAGATTTCGGTCAAGGATGCCTTTGCAAAGGCATTGAAGGTTTCAAATTTTTCTGCTACAAAAGGCATTTGCTGCGAAGTACACTGTCGGCCCCGCGCTGGCACTGAAACTCCCTTATATTCTGTACTTAGCACTATATCATAGGTGCCATTATCATCAAAATCATTCCCGAAGATTTTAAAAGGAATTTCCTGCGTAGCTTTAAATTTTATGTTTTCCCCAACATTTCCTACGATATAATCCTTTAATCCATCCGCATTGACATCTGTTTCGGCAACTGTAAACCACAGACCCTTATGGGCATCTAACTTACTTTTTTCTGAAACATCCCTAAACACACCTTCTTCATTTTTTAACATTGCAATGCCTGTCCACTCCCCTACAGCTATAAGATCTTCCCAGCCATCATTATTAAAATCTGTAGCAATTATTTTATTTACAATCCCTAATTTGGAGAAATCAGGAGCCACTTCATGCGTGACATTTGTAAAACTTCCCGCATCATTCCGTAGCACAAAAGAGGGCGCTACTTTAGGATAATGTTGTGGTACAATTCTATTTCCTACGACCAAATCTAAATCGCCATCCTTGTCAAAGTCGAAACACGCAATAGTCTTTCCGCTTTCGGTTATTGAATTAATTCCTGCGTCATTTTTCTTTTCAAATTTCCCTGAACCATTATTGATATAAAGCCTGTCACTATATTCTGAAGCGCCAGCATCAAACTCATTTCCGCCACTAACAACGTACAAATCCTGATCGCCATCGCCATCTGCATCAAAAAACAACGCCTCCATGTCTTCCGAAGCCTTATCTAATTCAAAGCCATTGTTAGGCTTCAATGAAAAACCCGCTGCCGTTTGCACAAACAGTTTACCTGCTTGACCAGAAGCACCTCCAATAAAAACATCTTCAAGTCCGTCACTATTTACATCTCCTTTAGCCATTGAAGGTCCGAGCGTTGACTGTTTATATGGCAATAAAATCTCATCGCTAAAGTCATTGTAGCTATTTTCATTATGATTAAAATCTAAACCATAGATGCTTTTCGCTTTCGCAAAAAATGGTTTTGCCTTGGCCTTAATGTTTTCAACGTTTATAGCATTTTTTTCTTCAAAAATTAGATGCGTATTTGCATCAACATTAAGACGCTCTTCCATCTTTCCCGATGGCCATAAAACGGTTACAGCATCAACTTTATCTACGGTACCTAAGCCGAAAAAGGCATCTTGCTGTGCAGCGGACAAATATCCTTTTACGCGTTTATTCTCAATAAATTGCGATGCACCATTCTGGGTTACAGTTACTTTAGCAAAAGCTTCAGATTGCACTCCCTTTGTGGTAACACGAAGATAATTTGCTAATTTTCTTTCACTTGTGGTGTTCTTGTATAGAAAGGCGGTTTCGTCAATATTGTTGACCACTAAATCTAAATCTCCGTCATTATCTAAATCTGCATACGTAGCTCCATTGGAGAAGGAAGGCTCACTTAAACCCCAGTGCTTCGTATTATCTTTGAAGTGAAAATCTTCATTATTTTCGAATAAGATATTCGATAATTTTTCAGAAGGCAAAGCATCATACAATCGCCTCTTAATTTCTAAAGGCACATTCCCACGATATGCTTGCTGCATTTGAGCCACTTGCCTCTGCGAATCATTATCCAGCGCATACCTTCGGTATCCATTAGTTACATAAATATCCTTCAGACCATCATAATCAAAATCCACCATAAGTCCAGCCCAACTCCAGTCAGTCTTTGCTATTTTCGCTTGGTGGGCTACATTCCTAAAGATGTTATTCCCAGCATTTACTTGAAGAGAATTAAACATGTACTGATAAGGCATATCAAAGGTGTCTACAAGCAATGAAAACCTTTCTACATCCATAGAAGCCATTAAAGTTTTAGATCGAATATGATCGCTCGCAGCCATATCCAACACAAATATATCTTGCAGATTATCGTTATTTACATCTGCTATATCAACACCCATTCCATAGAAAGAAATCTGATTGGTATGCGTTTTAATGTCATTTGAAAAACTTCCATCCTTATTGTTAATGAACATACTATCTGGCACGTAATAATCATTTGCAACATAGATATCCTCCCAGCCATCGTTATTAATATCGCTTACAATAACGCCAAGTCCAAAAGATGCACTAAGAACACCAGCGCTTTCAGAAACATCCGTAAAACGTCCAGCATTATTCTGGTACAAATGACCCGAACTTCGTTCCAAATTGACCTTTGCACTTTTCATTTGATTGTAGAAAGAGGCAGGATCTAACCCATAAAATTCATTCTCATTCGAGACAAAACAATCCAAATCACCATCATGATCATAATCAAAAAATACTGACTGTGTGCTTATGCTTCTATCTGCCAAGCCCATGTTCTCAGCACTTTCGGTAAATGTCAAATCACCATTGTTTATGTAAAATAGATTCTTACGAAGATTCGCTTTACGAGGTCCACCTTGCGAGACGTAAATGTCTATAAAACCATCATTATTAATATCTACAAAGGTCACTCCATTGGCCCATTGTTTTCCACTATTTATTTGTGCAGATTCGCTTATATCTTCAAACACAAGGTCTCCCTTGTTTAAGTACAGCTTATTTGCCACTTGGTTTCCTGCAAAGAAAATATCTTGAAGACCATCGTTATTTAAATCGGCAACCCCAACTCCCGCACCATTGTAGAAATAATCAAAATCAAATAGGTTTTCAATAGTGGCTAAATTTTCTGTGAGGTTATTTGAAAAATCAATAGTACTGTGCGAAGTTGGTACTTTTTGAAAAAGTCCTTTTGTCGCTTCTTCTATTGCCGGTTTTTCTGGTATATTCGGTTTTTTATCGTCGGAGTTAGCCGTTTCATTACAAGACTCAAAAACGAAGAATAACCCAAGTAAGAGACTACTAAAAGTAAAAAAACGAAGTATTGTTTTTAAATGCAACTTTATCATGCCTATTCAAATTTCATGGTCAATAGGCTGTTCATACCTTCGACTTCACGTTCAATAATAAAACCATCCGCTGTTTTATGAGCAATCCCATAAAACTTTGAACTCCGGACAAGAAATAGACTAGGTGTAGCTGTAGGGATCAAAACACCTATGCGTTCACCTTGATAAAGTATTGCCGCACCAGGATTGATTGGAATTATGGTATATGCTTCAAAGCTATAGGTAATGGGTATGGGAGGAGGGCTCTCAATTGGTACAGACACCACAACCTTCGTTACGAGTGCTTGCTTTGGCGCCACTATCGCGGCGGCGGCAACCGTCTTCGGGACTATATTTAGCTCAATTGTTTTTGGTTCCACAGCTACACTTTCTTCCTTCATCTCCAAAGGAGTCATCGTAAGATAGCCTGTATTAAATCCGTCTAAGGCTACTCTAACAGCCTCCTGATGGGCCTTTTTATAGTCTTTTTGCTTACTTTTTCCTTGTTTGCTACGTGCTACCTCAGCACCATTGCAATCAGTTAATATTAGACTCATTTTCGTGTAAATCAAACCATCATCAACCTCCAAATCTGCCCATAACACATTACACGGATCAATACTGCTCAATTCACTACTGAAAGCGGCTTTAAAACCGTTCTTCTTTAGCAAAAATTTGGTAAGTGAATTTAGTTGATACGTATCTTTTCCTTTCAGAAAATCAAACTTTTCTGGAACGATTATATAACTAAACTCTGGCACTTCAATTTGTGAAATTCCCTTTGGAAGCATCATTAAACAAAAGAAAACAACCAATAATTTTTGTATCACTCTTCGTCAATTTTAATATTAAAACCTAGCTGTAAAGATACGCTTTTTGCCTTTGCTAGATTTCCATATTTCAAGAGATTATCTGCCATTAAATAGAAGTTAAATTTACCAATATCTGTGACCATTCCAAACCCTACGTTTGAGTTAGAATATGGATCCATCGTATAAGTAGCCTTGGCCCCGAGCCAATCAGTCACGCTGCGATAATAGAAGAATGTTCCAGCTATTTGCGGGCCTTTTGGTCTAAACTGACTGAAAAACTGTAGCCCAACAGCCTGATTCCTATCCAAACCACCACCCGTGTTTTTGCAATCACAGTCTGCTCCTTTCCCTACTACTTTTCCGAAGCTATACTTAATGCCAGCATTCACTTTTAATGGTCGAAACTGTGTATAGCCAGAAGCAATAGTATCTACTAGAATCTCGCGCTCAATTTCATCTTCTAGATCATCGTAATATGGAAAGGCAGGTTCTCCAGCAGCTAGCGGTGGAAAAACAAGTTGAATTCCGTTTAAAGTATAGGTTCCAGTTGCTTGGTATGTTTCAACATCTTTTTGGTGAAAAATAGCCCCTAAATCCAATATGCTGGCGCTGGCCGATATATCGCCACTGATATCATAAGTCGCTCCCAAATCAATTCCTACGCCAATATTTCCGCCAAAAAAGGCCCGCCCCAAAATTTCGCTGGTAACTTCTGAAACCCCATTTAAATCCCTCAAAGATGCAATTCCTGAGGTTTCTAAACTAACATTTGCATTCTGAAACGTATGATCATAGATATTAACACCGCCGTCACTCAAACGAGTCACAAAGGCCCCACTATTGTTAACACTTCTGTAACTCAGCATGCTCGAGTATAGTTTGACACGTACACCAGCTGTGAGCCTGCTCGTAAGTTGTTTATTAGCTCCAAAGTGATACACGGTAAGAAGGTCTCCCATAGTATTTACTTCGCCAAGGTCAAATTCATAATCCAGATATGCCTGATTTCCTTCCCAAAGGAGGATTCCTAGATCTCTAGGAAAATAGGCAACGAGATCTAATTCCTGATAAATACCTCCCGAATAGTATATTTCATTACGTGCTCGCCATCCAAAATTGATAATCTCAAGTTGCTGCGTGACGGTAAAGAAATCCGTGTTTTTCATTTCGAAAATTTTATCTCTAATACGGGTATTTATATCGATATTGCTTTTTCCGAAGATATCATATACACTAACCCCAGATGCTCCTCCATTGAAATGAATTTGCGATAAAAACGGAATTCCGAAATGTGCTCTTTGTAATACTTTACCCCCAGGATTCACCATAAGAGATTGCGGAGATTCTTCAAAGCCGTAAAGTAGTTGCTTGTTTTGGGCCATAGCAACGAAGCCTGTAAAGGCCATTATGTAGATTACAAAGTTCCGCATGGCATTAAAGCTCCAGATAGTAGGTTGTTTTAGATTGTAAGTTAAGGGCACCTTCTAATTGGGCGTTGGAAGATGGGATAGTCACTGAGACTACCACTTTATTTGCTTGTATGAGGTCTAAAATAGCGTCCCCTTCAATGTTTTCAATAAACTCGGTGACAACAGGGCTTGCCGTTGCACCAATATTCACAACGGTCCCGGTAACATAGGTGGTATCGTTTTGCTCGCTAAGAAATTGAAAGTCTACCTGAAATTCTCGCTCAATGCTATTTGTAAATCTGAAAAAAAATTCTGCTCGTTTTAAAGACTCCTGAATATCGGAACCATTCAAAAAACGTATTTCAGTTGTATCCGTAAGGGTCAATCTAGGCGTAGACGTGGTTTCATCAAAAAACGCACCTGCCTCCATATTAAAATAAATAAGGTCCAATTCAACAATAGGCGTAAGCGCAATGTTTTCCGCTTGATCAAAATCCGTATCCTTAATACAGGATACCACAAGCAAAAGGAACAAGACCACCAGCGTAGGGACTAATAGGTTTGCTTTCATTGATGGGGTTTGATAGTCTTAACGTTGAGAAAGCGGACTATAGTATACTATAAGTGATTTTTTATCTCAAGTAAGTGATTAACCAATAGGTATTTTGATGGAATTTCTTCTTTCCTATAATTGTAAAACAATGTTTTCATACCAACCCCTTCAGCACCTAAGATATCAGCCTCAAAAGTGTCACCAATCATAATACTTTCTGAGGACTTTGCTGACGCTTTCTTCAGGGCGGTCTCAAACACCAACGGATTCGGCTTTTTCACACCAACTTCCTCTGAAGACGTAATTGTTTCAAAAAAATGCCCTATTGCACTCTTCCGAAGCTTCAACTCTTGCACTTCCTGAAAACCATTTGTAATGATATGAAGGTTGTAATTTGGCGCCAAATATTCTAAAATCTCCTCTGCACCGTCCAGTAAATGATTATTTCCGGGTAATTCATCAATATAAGATTCCGCCAAAGCATCAATAATATCCAAAGAATAATTTTGATTAAACCTTAAAAAAGTATCTATCAATCTACCTCTTGTCAAACCCTGTTTACCCACCCGTTCTTCTCTAAAACGTTTCCAGTACTCAAAATTTATTGGTTCATAGACTTCAATAAAATCCGCAACTGGAACTTGAACCGCATGTTTTTCAAAAACACGAGCGAAAGCTAAAGCAGAATTTCTATCAAAATCCCAAAGGGTATGATCTAAGTCAAAAAAAATATGGGTGATACTAGCTTTCATTTTTATGAAGTTTTTCTGAAAAAATACGACGCCACATTCTTCCTTGTGGTCCATCAGCAAAATCCCTATTGGAGAAGTGCATGGTAAATGTCCCTTTAACCTTACTCACTTCGTTGTAAAGCAAATTCACAGCTTCTTCAATTGCCGTTTCTTCCATATTATTCATTGCCTTGGTTGCGGCAGCGATAGGATGAATCTCTAAAGGTGTTTTTATTTCAAAATCAAGGTCGTAAAATAAAAAAGGTGTACAGGTTCCTGCTCTAAAACCAATTGCATTTTGATAAACCATTGTAAAGTCTCGCTGAACTTCAAGTTCAACTAAATGGCGCGGCACATCTGGCAAATGAACCAAAAACTGATCATTCATAGTGCTCAACAAGGTTCTATTTGTTATTTCTTCAAGTTGTTTTTTCTCGGTCTTTAAGGTTTCATATTCATGAAGTGCATTTGGAGAAAACAGCAAGCCTAGTTCTTTGTAATCTGAAACATACTTCATGAGACTCCTAAACTTTTTGCGATGCTGGCTCAACCCTTCAGAAAAGACTAAGGCATCCCCTAGCATAAAAAAGATAGTAACCTTGGAAGCACTCGCCTTCGTAGCGGCAATAATCCAGTTAAAAGTATTGTATGGATCTTTCTGCAATCTGAAAATGACCTTGCTGCGTTTTAAGACACTGCGTATTCTAAAATTGACCAATTCTGAAACATAGCCCAATACATTTCGAAACAAACCTTTTTGAGAAAAGGCATATGGCTGACTAGCTTCAATCACTGAATGAATTTCCAATTTTTTCTCTGGAAAGACCATAAAAGGAAATGCCTGCTGAAGCACTTCTTTCAATTTAAATGCCCAAAGATCGATTACCGGCTGATGCAAAAACGCATGTTTATGTCCTATAGATTCTGAAGCAGGATAACGCGATAATTCATCCTTAACATGCGGAAGATACTCTTCATATCTTGAGAGTAGATAGAAGGATGCAGCAAATATATCATAAGGTAATGCGCTTCTTGAACCTACGGTAAAAAAACAAGAGGTGTCTTCCCATACTTTCACGGTAACATCAACACTTTCTATACCTTGTTGTACCAACAAACCTTCACTCTGGAAAAACAATTCATTTCCCATAGGTTGTTTACCATAAGACATTTTCGCTCCACTATGTGCCACAAAAACTTCTATGGTTGAAGTAAAATCAATTTCAATACCTAAAATACGCGTAAAAACATGTTTAAAAACATAGGTTAATCTCGGCGTAGCCTTTTGAGTAAAAATAAGAAGCATATATGGTTATAACAGGTTTTCGTCTGCAAAGCTAAAATACGAATTTTCAGTAATGATAAGATGGTCCAACACTTTTATATCCAGACTTTCACCGGCCGATTTCAATTTTTGAGTGAGGTTAATATCAGCTTGACTCGGTTTTAAGGTGCCACTAGGGTGGTTGTGGGCCAAAATTATGGCAACGGCACCTAATTGTATAGCCAATTTAAAAGCCAGCCTTACATCTACAACAGTCCCAGTAATACCTCCTTTGCTGAGTTGTTCTCGTTTCAATATTCCATTCGAATTATTGAGATACACAATCCAGAATTCTTCATGGTATAAATCACCTAAAATGGGTTGGAGCAAATCAAAAACAGCTTGACTAGAGGTTATTTTTTGTTTCTTTATTGTCGCTTCGGAACGATATCTTCTTCCTAATTCAATAGCGGCAACAATGGATACCGCTTTGGCTTCTCCAATCCCCTTGAAATCCATCAACGACTTTACCGAAGCTTTCCCAAGTTCATTCAAGTTGTTTTTTGCTGAAGCTAGCATCCGCTGACTCAAAGCCACAGCGCTTTCTTCTCTGTTTCCAGAACTAATTAGGATTGCCAAAAGTTCAGCATTACTCAAGGCAGATTTGCCTTTCGAAACCAATTTTTCACGCGGACGATCATCTTCATGCCACTGTTTAATGGAAAAGGAATTTTCATTTTCACTCAAAATTTCACAGGATTTCTATAAAGATAAACTGTATATTTAAAGAGGAAAAATAGAAATGCAAACTACCTCCTACAATTAATGAATTACGGCAAAACCTAAGCTCAAATGTATCCACCACCGCATCATCAAATTCAGGATATTCAGAAAATGATTACAGTAATTAAGGCATATCCACTTGGCATGTTAGTTTCTGCTGAAAACGGGAAACCGTTCGTTACTCATATCCCAATAATCTATAATGATGCCACTGGAAAGCTAGTGGCGCATATCGATAAATATAATCCCCAGTTGGCAACTTTACAAGATGGTGCAGAAGTGACCATTG
>JBLHGH010000047.1:0-12405 GCA_047615425.1 Candidatus Latescibacterota bacterium | reverse complement strand
TAATACAATGCAAAAAGAAATAATTAACAGAGTTGCAAAAAGCAAATTGATAACCATCGATTTGGAAGACTTCTATCCAGAAGGGAAGCGCGTAGTCCTGGATATTTCCGAATGGCTAGTGGACGGCATTTTCCTTAAAGAAGTAGACTTTCGAAATTCATTAACAGCGCATGACTGGTCTGCCTATCAAGATAACTTCGTGGCAGTGCACTGTAAAACAGATGCCATAATACCAAGTTGGGCGTTTATGCTAGTTAGTCTAGAACTAGCACCCTTTGCAAAGAAAGTGGCAATTGGAGATCTTACTTCATTAGAAACACTCTTGTTTTCTGAAATCATTCTGCAACTGGATATTGAGGAGTATAGAAACAAACCCGTGATTGTGAAAGGCTGTACTTCAAAACCCATTCCGGAGAGCGCCTATAGCCTCATTTGCACGAAATTACATGCTGTGGCTTCAAAAATCATGTATGGTGAAGCATGCTCATTTGTTCCATTATCCCAAAAAAAATAGTATTTATATAAAACGATTGATTTTAATCGAAAAACCTAATCCGCTCAAAATCAATAAAATTTATTCTTTATTCTTTATTCTTTAAAACTTATATTACTTTTGCGCAAAAATAATACCAATCAATAATGAGAAAACTAGTCTTGCTAGCTACACTTTTTGCAATTCCCCTTGTAACTTTCGCTCAAGACATAGCGCCTGAAGCTCCAAAACAAGGCTGGACTAAAGCTGGCAATATTTCTCTTTTGTTTAGCCAAGCATCCTTTAGCGATGAATGGAAAGGTGGGGGTACTTCCAATATTGCAGGAAATCTAACAGGATCCTTTGACATGAACTATCGTCAAGGAAGACTTACTTGGGACAATAGAATTATGGCAGACTACGGTCTAACAAAACTAAAAGATCAAGAGTTTTCACGTAAAACCAATGACCGTCTTGAATTAAACTCTCTAGTAGGTCGTCAAACGGGTGGAGGTAACAGTTGGTATTACTCTTATTTCATGAATTTTAAAACACAGTTCACCTCTGGTTATGAATTCAGTGAAGACACAAATGGTGATGAAGTGAGAACAGAAACTACAAAATTCTTGTCACCTGGATATCTCCAAACAGGTCCTGGTATGCTCTGGAAAAAAAGTGATGACCTAAAAGTGAATATTGCTCCGGCAACAGCACGATTAATTTTTGTGAGTGACGTCTTTACTAATGTTGGAAACGTTCAAACAGCTATTGATGCGTTTAATGCCGCTGGAGGTTACTTTGGCGTTGAAGCAAATAAAACCACTCGTTTTGAATTTGGCGCTTCCTTAGGAGCATACTACAAAATAAAGGTTGTTAAAAACGTAATCTTAGAAAATATTCTTACCTTATACTCGAATTATCTCGAAGACCCACAAAATGTAGATATCGATTATACGCTTAACCTAATAATGACTATAAATAAATTTATTACAGCCAATGTCGCCTTTCAAGCCATCTATGATGATAATGCTGCACAAGCAACTCAGGTTAGAGAAGCTATTGGAGTTGGTGTAACATATGGATTTTAAGAAATCCTCATAGAGGAGACCCTGAACGTTTAGAAGTTTTTCATAAACTTGGTTAGTTAGTATTCGACACGTTCAGATTACGAAAAAGTCGGCCCGTTCTTCGGGACGGCTTTTTTAGTTGTATTAAATTGGTTTTGAGGGGGGAAACCTAAAGAATAAACGCTCGCAGATTCCTAGTTCTCAATATATTCTTCTGGATACAGAAAATTATTATATGGAAAACGCGTCACATGAATGTCCCGAACCTTCGCATACACCAATTTTCTGAAAGCTTCGAAGTTCTCTTTTTCTAATGCTGAAACAAAAATCACATCCCCATCAACCTTATTCATCCATGTGCGTTTCCAGTCATTAAGGGTATAATGCAACTGCGTTCTTTCGGTCACCAAGTCGTCGTCTTCAATAGTTTCAGGCACATAGGCATCTATTTTATTAAAAACCATAACCATTGGCTTATTTGCACTTTCTATCTCATCTAATATCTGATTGACAGAATTAATATGATCTTCAAAAGAAGGGTGCGAAATATCCACAACATGCAACAGCAAGTCCGCTTCGCGTACCTCATCCAATGTACTTTTGAATGACTCAACTAATTGGGTAGGAAGTTTTCGAATAAAACCTACCGTATCACTTAACAGAAACGGCAAATTTCCAATCACTACTTTTCTAACGGTAGTATCTAATGTTGCGAAGAGCTTATTTTCAGCAAATACATCACTCTTACTTATAACATTCATCAACGTAGACTTCCCAACATTGGTGTAGCCAACTAAGGCCACCCGAACGAGAGATCCACGATTTCCACGCTGAACCTCCATTTGGCGGTCAATTTTTTTAATCTTTGTTCTTAGTAGGGAAATCCTATCCCGCACAATACGTCTGTCCGTTTCAATTTCCGTTTCTCCAGGACCGCGCATACCAATACCACCACGTTGCCGCTCCAAGTGTGTCCAAAGACCCGTTAAGCGAGGCAATAGATATTGATATTGTGCTAATTCAACCTGCGTTCTTGCGTAACTCGTTTGCGCACGTTGGGCGAAAATATCTAAGATTAAATATGTTCTATCAATAATCTTGCATTCTAAGACCCGCTCTATATTCTTTTGTTGTCCTGGTGATAATTCGTCATCAAAAATCACAGTCCCAACATCATGAGCATCAACATAGGCTTTAACATCCTCCAACTTTCCTGTTCCGATAAACGTTTTAGGGTTGGGTCTGTCCATTTTTTGCACAAACCTCTTGATAACTTCCCCACCGGCAGTATAGGCCAGAAATTCTAGTTCGTCTAGGTATTCCTTAGATTTTTCTGCATCTTGATTCTGAGTTATAAGTCCAACTAAGATCAATTTTTCATAAACGATTTCGATATTGTCTAGCATGAGACAAAGGTACAAAACACCATCATAGGGATTTTCGTATTTTAGGCGTAATTAACAAAAATCATCCATGACCGGCGCTTCAGAAAAAGAAAAAAATCAATACGCTATTGCATTTTACAATGTTGAGAACCTATTTGATACCGTAGACGATCCGGCCACATTTGATGACGCCTTTACGGCAAAGTCTAAACGAAAATGGAATGAGAGCCGCCTCAAAAAGAAATTAAAGAAAATAGGGCGGATTATTTCCAATATTGGCTTTGATGAAAGTGGTCACCCTCCTGCAATTATTGGCGTTGCTGAAGTAGAAAACGCCTTTGTTTTAGAAGCGCTTATTGCTAGTAAATTTCTGAAAAACAAGGGCTATGCTATTGTGCATTTTGACTCTCCAGATGAACGTGGAATTGATACCGCTTTACTATACAGAAGTAATTATTTTAAGGTAACACATGCGAAAGCTCACAATGTATTTTTGACCAATTTGGCGGGGAATCAGGACTTTACTAGGGATATTCTACAGGTACAAGGATTACTAGATGGTAAATCTGTTCATATATTGGTTAATCATTGGCCATCAAGGCATGGAGGTGCTACTGAGACAGCTTTACGGAGAATAGTGCATGCCAAAAAAGCAAGAGAGATTATTGCAATGATTACTTCGGAAGCGCCTGATGCTAGAATTATTGTCATGGGAGATTTCAATGATGATCCTAATAGCGAAAGCATAAAGCATTTAGTGAGCAATGATTTCCACAACCCGATGGTGCTACTTCTAACCAATAACGAGGGCAGTTCAAGTTATAGGGGAGAATGGAACTTGTTTGACCAAATTATAGTGTCTCATAATTTTATGCGACAATACGGAAATACTTTCCGATTGGACGAAGCCAAAATATATAATGCAAAAAGTCTTCAAGCCTATAAAGGCAAAAATAAGGGCACTCCCTTTCGAACCTACGCTGGGCGCAAATACCTGGGAGGAATGAGCGATCATTTTCCAGTTTATGCACTTTTTACGATTGAAAAGTAAGAATTCAATTAAGCGGTTATTAATCGGAATTTTTTTACATTTAATCTAAAAAAAATAACAAACGGACGTACCTTCACTTTTTTATATATTTTAGTGCTAATAATCACCAACGCAAAATCAATGTTCTACACATACTGTTCAGTTGGTTTCTTTCAAAACCTGAAAGGAATCGCATTCGGAAATATTATTAAAAGTTCATTATTAACCCTCCTATTTCTTGCCTCAGCAGGCTTATTTGCCCAAGGTCCAGGATCTCTTTTTGTAGATGCCGGCGCAGACGTAATAGTTCCTTGTGACGAAGGAAATGGATGTGTGGATATTACAGCAGACTTTTTACGAACTTTTGAGACGGCCTCAGCAACGTATAGTGTTGATGCCATCGATTATGCGCCTCCATTCCCTTTTGATGGTTTGGCGAACTCTATCAATATCACAACAGATGACACATGGTCACCAGTTGACAATTTACCTTACGACTTTTGTTTCTTTGGAAACCTTGAGACAGAATTTCAAGTGGGATCAAACGGCGTAGTTCGGTTTGATGTTGATCCAACAGACATTTCTAATGGATGGGCATTTACTGAAGACCTACCCAATAATTCAAACCCAACATTAGGAGAAGCCAACGTCTTTTCGCCTGTACATGATATTTATCCAGGCATTAATCCTATAAATGAAATTGGTTATGAAGTTTTAGGAACCTTTCCAAACCGTGTGCTTGTAGTGTCTTATTACGAAGTAGCTATGTTCTCTTGTACTACTATAAATGCCACGCACATGATGGTTTTTTATGAATTTTCAAACGTTATTGAGATATATATCCAAGATAAGCCTTCATGCGATACTTGGAACAGTGGAAATGCGGCAATCGGAATCCAAAATGACAATGGTGATATTGCTTTTGTTCCACCAGGAAGAAATACGTCGGATTCACCTTGGACCACAACGAACGAAGCATGGAGATTTTCACCTAGCGGGATCGAAACCTATGCTTTTGAATGGTTGGATGCAAGTGGAGCGGTGATAGGAACAACTCCTACTATTAATGTATGCCCACCAAATGGTAGTGCCACGTACACCGCGCGCGTTACCTATACAAATAATTGTAATGGAGAAGTTGTTGTTCTTACAGATGATGTATTTGTTGAAATCACAAATGGTTTTGAAGTAGATTTAGGCGATGATCAAGATGTATGTGATGTTGCTTCTTATGATATTACAGCCGCAATCACAGGCGGTGATCCTGCTGATGCAACCTTTTTATGGAGTACCGGTGAAACAACACAAACAATTACAGTAACTACTTCTGACACCTATAGTGTTGATGTAACTCTCGATGGTTGTACTGTAACTAAAAGTGTAGATATAATTTTAGGATTTGATCCTATTCTTGATCTTCCTGAAGAAATAATGACATGCTTCGATGGAGATGTGTTTTTAGATGCAACACCTTCTAATTATGACCCTAGTGAAGTAACCTTTGAATGGACTCAGGACGGAACCGTTCTTGGCGAAACCGGCCCTGTACTTACTGTCAATACAGGAGGCACTTACGGTGTAACTGTTGCCGCAGGTAATTGCAGTACCATGGCATCTACTGAGGTAATTCCTAGAGATGATTTAGTAGTAGAATTAGGCGATGACTATAAAACATGTGCTAATGAACCACAAACACTTACTGCCACAACAGATGAGATGGATGTTGTATATCAATGGCAGCTTAATGGAGATTCTATAGTTGGAGAAACAACCAGCTCTTTAAATTTCATGTTAGACGGTAGTTTGATGGGTACACAAACGTATACCGTAATTATAAGTGTTGGTGACTGTACAGGAAGTGACTCTGTAGATGTTGAATTATATGATGTTGGAAATTGCACGATTTCTCAAGGTATATCACCAAACGGATCTATAGGGTTTAATGACAGTTTAGACCTAGAATTCTTATCTGACCGAAGTGGTATCTCAAAAATACAGATCTTCAACAGATTGGGAACATCTGTATTCACTAAAACAAATTATGTAAATGAATGGAGTGGGCAAGCAGACGAAGGGGCTGACCTCCCTTCGGGAACATACTTCTATGTAATTGATTTTACAAACGAAGACCCTCTTTATGGCATGCAAGCAACGGGATGGATTTATGTGAACCAATCCGCTAATTAAGAAACAACGAACCTCGATAAGAAATGATAAGGAAAACCTTAGTTTTTATTTGCCTGTGTGTAATTGCCACTACTGGGCATGCACAAATAACGGTTGATGACACCATGACGGTGCAACAACTTGTAGAAGATGTTCTCATCAATAGTACTTGTGCCGAAGTATCTAATTTTAGCTCTTCAACTGGAACAGATTTTGGAGATGTGAATGGTATCGCTTTTTTCGATGCAAATGGATCCGATTTCCCTTTTGAGTCAGGTGTGATATTGTCTTCTGGAGATGTGCAAAATGCTCCAGGACCAAATTTAACTTTACATAGTGATGGAGGTTCTGGATGGCCAGGGGATTTAGATTTAGAGGCATATACATCAGCTACTAATACAAATAACGCTTCTTATATTCAATTTGACTTTGTGCCTTTTGTTGAAGAGATTAGTTTCGACTTCATTATGGCTTCCGAAGAATACAATGAACTTTTTGAGTGTACATTTTCAGACGCATTTGCATTTATTTTAACCGACCAAAATACGGGTGCAGTACAAAATTTGGCAGTGCTACCAGGAACCAATACACCTATTGAGGTTACTAATATTCGCTACGAAGTCGCAGGTCTGTGTGGTGCAATTAATGAAACGTATTTCGAACGATATAATTTTCAACCTATTGCCAATCCTTTAGCACCTTCTATCCCAGCAAGTGATTCTCCCATTGATTTCAATGGTCAAACCGCAGTGCTTACGGCAGTTGGAACAGTGATTGCAGGAAATGATTATACGATTAAATTAGTCGTAGCTGATGAAACCGATACTGCCTATGATATTTCCATTTATCTTGGAGCGAATAGTTTCAACATTGGAGACGTAGATTTAGGTGATGATATATTATTAGGTGACGGAAATGCCATATGCGAAAATAATGTGTTTACCCTGGATACCATGGAAGATGACCCTTTAGCTACGTTTATGTGGTTTAAAGATGGTGACGTAATCGCTGGAGAAACAGGGCCGCAATTAGAAATTGTTGTTACTGGTTTATATCGCGTTGAGATTACGTATAACCAAAATAACACCTGTGTTGCTATAGATGAAATTTTAGTAGAGTTCTTCCCTAACCCTGAATTTAATTTAGGACCAGATCAATTAGTCTGTGACGAAGAAACGTACACGATTGATGCAACTGTAACAAATCCCAACGACTTGACTGACATAATGTATAAGTGGTTCAAAGATGGGACAGAAATTGCTGGAGAGACCACCAGCATGCTCGATGTAACCGAAACAGGCACCTATACTGCTGAAGTAACAGGGAATGGTTGTGTTATTACTCATGACATATTCATCCAAATTGTTCAATTCAGTGTGGAAATAGGGGACTTCATTAACCTTTGCGGAGAAGAGTCTTATGAAATAATTCCTGAAATCTTTGGAGCAGATGCAACAGATGCAACCTATTTATGGTCAACAGGCGAAACAAGCGCAACGATTGTTGTTTCTGAAAATGGATTCTATGGTGTAGAAGTTACTATTAACGGTTGTACCGAAAGCGATGATGTTGAAATGAATTTCAGAACGCTTCCAGTGATTGAACTTGAAGAGTCCTTTGAAAAATGTGCTCAAGATATTGAAACCCTAACGGCTATGGTTTCAAATGCAGATCCAGACCTTGTAACCTATACTTGGTTTAGAGATGGAGGTGAATTAGATGGTGAAACAGCTCAGACACTTGATGTTGTTGAAGAAGGCATCTACTCCGTTGATGTGAGCAATGATGGCTGTGTTGGCACCGATGACATCACAGTGATGTTCTATCGTAACGCTAATTGCGTAATCTCACAGGGGATTTCACCAAACGATGATACCTTTAATGATTTCTTCGATCTTCAATTTTTAGATGACAAGAAAGACATAACCAAATTATCAATTCTAAACAGATTGGGAACTTTGGTATATGAAAAACAAGAATATGTAGACCAATGGACGGGAACCACTACTGATGGAGAAGAACTTCCAGTAGGAACCTATTTTTACGTAATTGAATTCAGTACAGAAAGTCCTATTACAGGATGGATTTATATAAATAAGTAAGCAACGAACAAATAACAACAACAATGAAAAAACTATCGCTATTAGTACTCTTAGTTAGTATACTGAGTACCGATTTTGCTTCGGCTCAACAAGACCCTCAGTATACCCAATATATGTACAATATGAATGTTGTGAACCCTGCGTATGCTGGTAATAAAGAAACGCTCTCGCTCACAGCTTTATACCGCAAACAATGGTCTGGCTTTGAAGGAGCTCCAGAAACAATTACATTTTCTGGGCATTCTCCAATCAATGATAAAATGGGACTAGGTCTTTCAGTAATTAAAGACGAAAATGGCCCTGTCAGTGAAACCAATGCATATATCGATTACTCATATACCTTGCAATTGAGCGATGGCTTAAAAATAGCCCTTGGTGTTAAGGCCGGAGCTACTTTTCATGATGTTGGTTTGACAGAATTAGAATTACAAGACCCTGATGATCCATTCTTTTCAGAGAACATCAACAATACGTATCCAAATGTTGGAGCGGGTGCTTTCTTGTATTCAGATAACTTTTACGTAGGTTTATCTGTTCCTAATTTATTAAACTCAGTTCACCTTGATACAAGCGACCTTAAGTTTGGTAGTGAAACAAATCACTTCTTCGCCACGGCAGGATATGTGTTTCAGGTTTCAGATAATTTAAAGTTGAAACCTTCGGTGATGGTTAAATCTGCATTTAATACTCCTATCTCTTATGATGCTAACCTAAACGCATTACTCTATGATAAGTTCGAAATTGGAGGCTCCTATCGCTTAGATGATTCATTCAGTGGCCTTGTTGGTTTTCAAGCCACCGAGTATCTAAGAATTGGATATGCATATGACCGAGTTACTTCAGACATTAAAACTATTGCAAACGCATCACATGAAGTGATACTAACATTCGATTTAATATTTAACAAACGAGCGCTACGTTCACCTCGTTACTTCTAATTTACTATCATAAAACATCGAAAATGAAAAAAATATACACATTCTTTTTACTTATCGCGGTTAGTACAGCAGTTGTAACCGCTCAGAATAAAGACACGAAAAAAGCAGATCAACTATATAGCAAGCTAGCTTATACTGATGCTGCAAAAGCTTATCAGAAACTCATTAAAAAAGGCAAGGGAAGTCGTTATGTGTTCGCACAACTTGGGAACTCATTCTACAACCTTAATGACACTAAGAAAGCCGCATCATACTATAAACGTGTTGTAAAAGCCAGAAAGGTTAGTCCTGAAGTAGTTTATAACTATGCGCAATGCTTAAAGGCGAATGGTAAGTTCAGCGATTATAATACCAATATGCAGAAGTATGCAGGTATGATGCCGAAAGACTCCCGTGCTGTAGCGTTTATGAAAGACCCTAATTACCTTCCCAAATTGATGGAAGAGCAACCACGTTACGAAGCCAAAAACATGAAAGAAATCAATACGGAGTTCTCCGAGTTTGGAGGAATCATGATTGGTAAAGAATTCTATTTCTCTTCAGCTAGAAACTTAACACGTAAAAAATATCAATGGGATGAGCAACGTTTTCTTGATATTTATGTTGCGAAAGATGTAGGTGGAACAATCAAAAATGCAGATTTATTAGGTGGCGAAGTTAACGGTAAATACCACGAAGGGAATGTGGCAATTACTGCAGACGGAAAACGCATGTACTTTGATAGTAACGATTTTTATAAAGGCAAGTACGAAAAAAGTGCTGAAGGTATCAACCAGATTAATCTTTTCTATGCCGAATTAATTGATGGCGAATGGAAAGGGGTTCAATCTACACCTTTTAACAGTAGTGAATACTCTACTGGTCATCCAGCCTTAAGCCCAGATGGTAACACTTTATATTTCACGAGTGACATGCCTGGCGGTAAAGGAGGTAGTGATATTTATATGCTGCCTATTGGAAAAGACGGAAGTCTTGGAACACCTAAGAACTTAGGAGACAAAGTAAACACAGAAGGAACTGAAGCGTTCCCAAGCATGGATTCTAATGGAACCCTTTACTTCTCAAGTGATGGACATTCAGGTTTAGGTCTCTTAGATGTATTCTCTGTTGAACAAGCAAGAGGCACGTATTTAGACCCACTTAATTTAGGAGCTGGAGTTAATAGTGATAAGGACGATTTTGCCTATATATGGAACCCAGCTACTATGAGTGGTTTTGTTTCTTCTGATAGAAGCGGTGGTGCTGGATCTGATGATATTTATATGATTAGTGAACTTGAAATTCCTTGTGTTGTTGCAATGAACATTACGGTTGTTGATGAATACACTAAGCAACCAATTTCTGGAGCACGTGTAGACTTCTATGACAAGAAGGAAAATAAACTAAGCACTAAAACATCTGGAGCTAATGGAGGTGTTACTTTCTTAGCGGAATGTGATAAAGCACACGAAGTACAAGCGGTGGTGCCGAATTACGAAAGCAATGCTATTACTATGGCAGCTGCTAATGACGCAACGGTTTCGGGTACAATTGCATTACGTCCAATTGAAGAAATCATTGTGGATGATCAAGTTGTATTGAATCCTATTTTGTTTGATTACAACCAACACAACATCAAACCTCAGGCAGCATTTGAGCTAGATAAGCTTGTTGCTATCATGCAGAAGTATCCAAATATGGTAATTGCTGCTGGCAGTCATACAGACAACCGTGGTAATGATGAATATAATTTAGAATTATCTGAACAGCGTGCACAGTCAACGGTGCAGTATGTAATTTCTAAAGGAGTTGATGCTTCTAGAATTACAGGAAAAGGATATGGTGAAACACAACCTACAGTGGCATGCGGAAGCAATTGCTCTGATGAGGATCACCAAAAGAACAGACGTTCTGAATTCATTATTGTAGAACGTTAAGATTTTTCAACTAATTACCAAAATGCTCAAAGCCCACCTTTCGGTGGGTTTTGTTGTTTAAGATTCCTACATTTTTCTTAACTTGTAGTTGCTTTTGTTCCCACGCGTTGCATTTAGCTCTGATGAACGCTTTCGCTAAAAACTAATACTTACAAAGTCCTAGTAACGGGATAAGAACAATACAAGAGAAGCTATAACACTTTAGACACAAGCAAATACCCAAATTAAAAATAAGACTATATCATGTTTAATTTCAAAACAAATATTAGTTACCAATCAATGTTATGAATGTATTAGAAGAAGAAATGATTTTGCCAAATGGCACCATATTAAGTAATAGAATTGCGAAATCAGCAATGAGTGAAAATTTATCAAACAAGTATAATGAGCCAACACCTATTCTGATAGAAGTGTATAAAAAATGGGCTCAAAGCGGTGCAGGATTGTTGATTACCGGAAATATTATGATTGATTCAAAAGCTATTGGGGAGCCAAGAAATGTAGTTGTTGAAAATCGAAAAAACTTTGAAATACTAAAAGAATGGGCAGAAAGTGTAAAAGGCACTAACACACATTTATGGGCTCAAATAAATCATCCCGGAAGACAAGCAATGAGACAGATTAATAGTGATTTGAAAGCTCCTTCTGCTATACCTCTAAAATCCGGAGGAAGAAAAGATGTAACAAAAAAAGTGCCTATAGCATTAAATGAAAGTCAGATTTTAGCTATTATTGAAGCTTTTGGAAATACCGCTATCATTTTAAAAGATGCAGGTTTTTCAGGAATTCAAATTCATGGAGCGCATGGTTATTTAATTAGCCAATTTTTATCTCCATATTCGAATGTAAGATCAGATAAATGGGGAGGGAGTTTAGAGAACAGAGCCCGATTTGTCATTGAAGTTTACAGAAAAATTAGAGGCCGAGTAGGAAGTAGTTTTCCCATTGGAATTAAATTGAATTCTGCAGACTTTCAAAAAGGTGGATTTTCAGAAGAAGAATCAATGGAAGTAGTCAAAATTCTTTCAAAAGAAGGAATTGATTTAATCGAAATATCTGGAGGGACCTATGAGGCTCCCGCAATGATGGGTAAACGCAAAAAGAGCACCATAATAAGAGAGGTTTATTTCATGGATTACATTGAGAAAGCTAGAAAAATAACAAATACCCCTTTAATGTTAACGGGTGGGTTTCGTACAACCTCGGTAATGAAAGATGCTATAGCTTCTAATCAATTAGATGTTATTGGGATTGCGCGACCTTTTGCAGTGTATCCTAATATTGGGAATGAAATATTTAACGAAAGTCGAGTAAATTTTAATACTGAAA
>JBLHGH010000046.1:0-12549 GCA_047615425.1 Candidatus Latescibacterota bacterium | reverse complement strand
GATTGGACCACACTGGTATTTTTAATTATGAAAAACGAGCACATACACACAAGCTTCGAGTAATAAAAAGAACTATATAAAAAAACCCGCTAGTAAAGCACTAGCGGGTTTTTTATTTAGAAAGGCAAAAGGTTACTGACCTCCTTCCAATGTTTGAATTTTATCTTTCAACATTTTATATTTAGCATCTTTACCGGTTTGGCTGTAGATATTCATAAGGGTACGCATTACGTCGATATTATCTGGGCGCAATATAGTAGCGCGCTCTAAAAACGGCAAGGCTTCTAAATACATATTCTTACGGTCATCTTTTAGCTCATCATAACGAGCATTATCTGCTCTTGAGTCCCCTAAACTATTCATTTCTTCAACGATTGAACTTTCTTTGCCTAATTTTAAAACCGCAAGGTTAATAAGGGCAGACGCATAGTCAGGATTTAACTCAATGGCCCTCACGTAATAGGCCTCAGCTTTTGTCGTGTCCTTTAATTCAGCTGATGCTGCTCCAAGATTAAAGTAAATTTCTGGATTGTTTGGATCTGAAGCAATAATTTCATTCATGAGTTCATTATATCGCTCTAAGTCCCCCATTCTATAAACCATATCGGCTTCAGCTCTGGCCAAGACCATATCATTTGGATTTGAAACGCGTGCATTTTTCATAACAGCCATAGCGCTTTCATTATCATCTTTCTCGATATAAATAAGGGTTAAATTCCGAAGGATCTCTCCTGATTGAGATTTCGTTGTTCTAACGTCTGGTTTGATGTATTCCTTACTCTTTACCATTAAATCACGCTCTACAATAGACGAGAACGATTCAACTTCACTAGTTTCCTTGTTTGTGGCAATAATCTCTTCACGTTTCCCTGTATAGCCCAGATCTACTAGCTCCTTATAATATAGCATCGCCTTATCATAATTCTTCCCATTTACGGCATTACCTGCTGCATAATACAGATATGAAGTGTCTGCCTTGCTCATAAGGTAACCGGCATATAACTTATCAGAAGCTGATATATAATTCTTGGCGTTCTGATCTTTTATCGCACTGTTTATAAGGTCCGCTTTTGTATTTGCTAAGGCTACATCTATACGCTCTTGAAATTTACTTGACTCTGTAATCTGAAAAGCCATCTCTAATAATGCTCCTACGGCTTGCAATTTAGTCAGGTCATCACCAGCTCCTTTCAATAGCGTTTCGGCCTTAATAACATAAAATTGAGCTTTGAGCGTGTTATCTGCCCCTGCGATTAAAACCTCCGCTTGCCCCAAAAACGCTAACGCTTCTGTTACATTCTCTCCCGCTAATGCCTTTTCCGCTTTCTTAATTTCCTTTTTTTGACCAAAGGCTACTACAGATAGCAAAAGAACGCCTGCTAAAACTAATTGTTTTCTCATTGTTGTGGTTTTTATTATTCCTCTTCTTGTGTTTCGGTTTGTGTCTCGTTATTATCAAGGGGCGTGCCAGTTTCTGTTTCCCCACCCTGATCCTCTGGAAGAATCACATTTCCATCTTCATCTAATTCCACTTCGTCATCATCATGCATTACTTTTGCAACCGCAGCGATAGAATCCGCATCACGTACTTTAATTAGGCGCACACCTTGAGTAGCACGTCCCATGACACGTAGGTCTTGAACCGCAAGTCTAATAGCAATACCTGATTTGTTGATAATCATAAGATCATCTTGGTCTGTTACGTTCTTGATAGCTACTAAGTTCCCAGTTTTTTCGGTAACGTTAATAGTTTTCACACCCTTTCCACCACGATTCGTGATTCTATAATCATCAAGACCTGAACGCTTTCCGTAGCCATTTTCTGAAACAACCAAAATATTTGATTCCAAATCATCAACAGCAATCATTCCAATTACTTCATCATTTTTATCCGCTAAAGTAATTCCGCGAACACCAGAAGCATTTCTACCCATTGGACGCGTCTTTCCTTCTTCAAATCGAATGGCTTTTCCAGATCGAATAGCCAACATTACTTGACTATCGCCTGTAGTAAGCTTTGCCTCTAGCAACTCATCATCCTCTTTAATGGTAATAGCATTAATACCATTTGTTCTTGGCCTAGAATACTGTTCTAAAGGAGTTTTCTTTACCTGACCTTTTTTGGTCGCCATAATCACGTAGTGGTTATTGACGTATTCTTCATCTTTTAAATCCTGTGTACAGATGAATGCCTTAACCTTATCATCAGGCTCAATATTTATTAGATTCTGAATAGCGCGTCCTTTAGATTGTCTACTTCCTTCTGGGATTTCGAATACACGCATCCAGAAACATTTTCCTTTTTGCGTGAAAAACAACATATATTGGTGATTTGTCCCAACAAACATATGCTCTAAGAAATCCTCATTTCGAGTAGACGAAGCTTTTTGACCTACTCCTCCTCTATGCTGCGTTTTGTATTCCGATAAAGAAGTACGCTTAATATAACCGGCATGTGAAATTGTGATAACCACTTTCTCATCTGCGATTAAATCTGTAATACTTACATCTCCACCAGCATACTCTATTACTGAACGACGCTCATCACCATATTTAGCTTTAATTTCCGCAAGCTCTTCCTTGATGATCTCCATTCTACGCTCCTCGCTTCCAAGAATCTCTTCATAACCAGCGATGGTCTTCATCAACTCTTCATATTCTCCACGTAGTTTATCTTGCTCCAGTCCTGTTAACTGACGAAGGCGCATCTCTACAATGGCTTTGGCCTGAATTTCAGTTAGCTTAAAAGTTTTGATTAACTTTTCTCGAGCCTCATCGGCGTTGGATGACGCACGTATTAGACGAATCACTTCATCAATATTATCGGAAGCGATTATTAACCCTTCAAGGATATGAGCACGCTCTTTTGCTTTCCGAAGTAAATATTCTGTTCTACGAACAACAACTTCATGTCTGTGTTCCACAAAATATTTGATCATTTGCTTTAAGTTAAGCAATTGTGGACGCCCTTTCACTAAAGCAATGTTGTTTACACTAAAACTAGATTGTAAGGATGTAAACTTATAAAGTGTATTTAATACGATATTTGGTATTGCGTCACGCTTCAGGATATAAACAATCCGCATCCCATTTCTATCACTCTCATCACGGATATTCGATATGCCTTCAACTTTCTTATCGTTGACCAAATCGGCAGTCTTTTTAATCATATCTGCCTTATTGACTTGATATGGTATCTCATTCACTATAATACACTCTCTGCCATTCACTTCTTCGAAGTTTGCCTTAGCGCGCATCACAATACGTCCCCGTCCTGTGTGGAAAGCTTCTTTAACACCTTCATAGCCATAAATTGTTCCACCTGTTGGAAAATCTGGCGCTTTCACATGAGTGATGAGCTCGTCAATTTCTATTTCATTATTATCTATATAGGCTATGGTACCGTCTATAACTTCAGAAATGTTATGTGGTGGCATATTTGTAGCCATACCAACTGCAATACCCGAAGCCCCGTTAATCAATAAGCCAGGAACACGCGTTGGCAAAACCTTTGGCTCTTGAAGCGTATCATCAAAATTTAGTTGATGGTCCACAGTTTCTTTATCAATGTCTGCCAACATGTCTTCTGAAATCTTGTGCATACGGGCTTCCGTATAACGCATTGCTGCTGGACTGTCCCCGTCAATAGATCCAAAGTTACCTTGGCCATCCACTAACATATAGCGCAAACTCCAGTGCTGTGCCATACGCACCATAGCATCATAAACTGAGGTATCACCATGCGGGTGATACTTACCTAGAACCTCACCCACTATTCTTGCAGATTTTTTATGTGCTCCAGTTGCTCGAATTCCCAATTCATGCATTCCAAATAAAACCCTTCTGTGAACAGGTTTCATCCCATCACGAACATCGGGTAAGGCCCGAGATACAATAACCGACATCGAATAATCAATGTAAGCAGATTTCATTTCATCCTCAATATTGATGGGGATTAATTTTTCGCCTTCAGCCATAAAATTTATACTTTAATAGTGGTTATAAAACTAATGAAGCAAGATACATTTTTTTGAAGATTTTGCCCTTTAAATTAGGCCCCATTATCCACTATTTTATTAACAATATTTCGCCTATAAATCGTTAATAACTATAGATGTTTCAGCTTTGATATTACCTGCAAATTTTGTCATTTTACTCGAGCCACATATAATGGGGTACAGTTTTTGCCATAATCATTATATTTTTAGTAATTTTAAACGTAGAGGAATTAAGTATATGGATGATAATTTTTCCCCAAGAGTAAAAGATGTAATTGCCTATAGCAAGGAAGAAGCGTTGCGTTTAGGTCACGATTTTATTGGCACTGAGCATTTGATGCTAGGGTTGCTGCGTGACGGAAATGGCAAGGCGGTGACGATATTAAACGCAATGGAAGTAGATCTTAATCATTTGCGCCGAAAAGTGGAAATATTAAGCCCTGCAAACCCAAGCGTTGGAACGAATACAAACGATAAAAAAAACCTACACCTTACACGTCAGGCAGAACGCGCTTTGAAGACTACTTTCCTAGAGGCTAAGTTATTTCAAAGTTCGTCTATAAATACAGCACATTTATTGTTGTGCATTCTTCGGAATGAAAACGACCCAACAACAAAGCTTTTGAACAAGATGAAAGTGGATTATGACGACGTTAAAGACCAATTTAAACTTATGATTGCAAACGACGACGATTATATAGACACCCCCAGCGCAGAATCATTTCCAGGAGATGACGATGCAGCAGCTTCCGAAGAGGAAAACAAAGACAATTTATTTTCAGGCAGCCAAGGAAAGACGAATAAGAAATCAAAAACTCCGGTTTTAGACAATTTTGGTCGTGATTTGACTGCAATGGCGGAAGAAGGCAAACTCGACCCTGTTGTAGGTCGCGAAAAAGAAATACAACGCGTTTCTCAAATTTTGAGTCGACGTAAAAAGAATAATCCACTTCTTATTGGTGAACCAGGGGTTGGTAAATCTGCTATAGCAGAGGGACTTGCTCTTCGAATAACGCAGCGAAAAGTTTCACGTATTCTTTATGACAAACGTGTAGTGACGCTTGATTTGGCTAGCCTTGTAGCCGGCACTAAATACCGTGGCCAGTTTGAAGAACGTATGAAAGCGGTAATGAACGAGCTTGAGAAAAATAATGACATTATTCTTTTCATTGATGAAATTCATACAATTGTTGGTGCTGGAGGCGCAACAGGCTCATTAGATGCATCTAATATGTTTAAACCAGCGCTAGCGCGTGGAGAAATACAATGTATTGGAGCCACGACCCTAGATGAATACAGACAGTATATTGAAAAAGACGGTGCCCTAGAACGTCGTTTCCAGAAAGTATTGGTTGAGCCCACTACCGTTGAGGAAACTATTGAGATTCTTCAAAACATCAAAGATAAATATGAAGCACATCATAATGTTCGCTATACGGATGAAGCCTTAATTGCCTGTGTGAAACTGACAAACAGATATATGACAGAGCGTTTTTTGCCAGACAAAGCTATTGACGCTTTAGATGAGGCGGGATCACGTGTTCATATTACTAATATTAATGTTCCAGAGAAAATTCTAACAATAGAGCAGCAACTTGAAGACGTTCGTGAATTGAAAAATTCTGTCGTTAAAAAACAGAAGTATGAAGAAGCTGCAAAGCTAAGAGATGATGAAAAAAACTTAGAAAAAGAACTTGCTATTGAACAAGAGGCATGGGAAACCGAATCTAAACTTCATAAAGAAGAAGTAAGTGAAGAAAATGTTGCAGAGGTAGTATCTATGATGACTGGTATTCCTGTAAATAGAATTGCTCAAACTGAGAGTAATAAATTAGTCGAATTACCTAACTTGATTAAAGGAAAGGTTATTGGACAAGATGAAGCTGTTGCCAAGGTTGTAAAGGCAATTCAAAGAAATAGAGCGGGCTTAAAGGACCCTAACAAACCTATTGGCTCATTTATATTTCTAGGCAAGACAGGAGTCGGTAAAACACAATTAGCTAAGGTGTTAGCTCGTGAGCTTTTTGATTCAGAAAACGCGCTTATTCGTATTGATATGAGTGAGTATATGGAAAAATTTGCTATCTCTAGATTGGTTGGAGCGCCTCCAGGATATGTGGGTTATGAAGAAGGTGGCCAATTAACCGAAAAGATTAGAAGAAAGCCTTATGCAGTTGTTCTTTTAGATGAAATTGAAAAAGCCCATCCAGATGTCTTCAATATTTTATTGCAAGTGCTTGATGATGGATATATAACCGATAGCCTTGGTAGAAAAATTGATTTTAGAAATACCATAATTATAATGACTTCAAATATTGGAGCAAGAAAACTTCAAGATTTCGGTCAAGGCGTAGGATTTGGAACCTCAGCGAAGGCGGATCAGGTAGATTCAAATGCGAAGAACATCATAGAAAACGCATTGAAGAAAGCATTTGCTCCAGAATTCCTAAATCGTGTAGATGACGTGATGGTATTTAATTCTTTAGATCGTGATGACATTCATAAGATTATTGATATTGAGCTGGATCAATTATTTGCTAGAATCGAAGATCTAGGATACAAACTTATCTTAACTAAAACTGCGAAGGACTATATAGCAGATAAAGGTTTTGACAAGGATTATGGAGCGCGACCACTGAAGAGAGCAATTCAAAAATATATTGAAGATGCTTTAGCTGAAGAAATCATAAATTCGAATCTACAAGAAGGTGATACCATAACCATGGACCTCGACGCAAAGTCCAATGAGCTCACAATAAAAATCAAGAAGCAGAAAAAAGCTGCGGAATCTTAATTCCAACAAATTATATTGAAATGCGCTTATTATTTATTAAAATAAGCGCATTTTTTTATGTGTTAATGTCATGACACGTAAAGCGCCTCTGGAGTATAGCAGCTGCCTCGTTAAAACAACTGCAATAAGCTACGATGCTTTTGACAGCGGCTATTCTCAAATACTCAGACGAACTCTTCACTACATTCGTTGAGGATAAGCATTGGCCGAATGAAATTGTAGTACTTTAGTGCTAGTGCCTCCTAAACTGCCACTTAAAGCATGCTTGACAAGGAAGAAATAAGAAATAGAATAACCGAGGAAATTACGGCCACCACTACCCTAGTCAAAAAATATACAGAATTAGCGAAACCTATTGCCCCAGAAAATGCCATCGGGAGAATCTCGAGAATGGACGCAATCAACAATAGAGGAGTTACTGAAGCTGCTTTAAATAAATCTAAAGAGAAACTTAATAATCTAAAAGTCGCATTAACGAAGGTTGATGATTCTGACTTCGGTCTTTGCATTCGCTGCAAACAACCTATTCCAACGGGAAGAATATTACTAATGCCTCAAGCTGTACGCTGTGTTAACTGTGCGCGCTAACGTATTACTTTAGGACTACTTTAAATGTCTTAGCGTCAACGTCAGTACCCTGTACAATTATAATATACAATCCTCGATTCAAGTGTTGTGTTGAAATTTTAATATGCGATTCACCCAATGTTGTGAACGTATCAACCAACCTGCCGTATACATCATATATACTTATTTGTTCAACATGTTCAGCGTCAAGCAAGCGTATTGCATCTTCCACCAAGAGCAACGTAACATCGCTTAAATTTTGCTCGTTTTGCGTTCCCAATGTCCCATCGCAGCTAGGTATTCGCTCCAAATTACTATATATGTTTACGCCGTTGTCAAAAGAGCAACAAAGTTCTCCTGCATTATCAAAGTTTGGCTCTCCGCCAGGTGCAGTTACAATAGACAAAGACCCAACACCTTCTACCCAAGCAGCTTCCCAAAGGCTTTGCGTGTTTCCAGGAGACGGGGTAAAGAAATAATGCTTGTATAATTCACCATCGTCCAAGGGTAATTCTTGAACATCATACAGAATAAACATTCCACCATCCTGCGGAAAAGGAGAATACGGATTTGTCATTTGAAACTCATCCCCTATTTCTAGTGAAAAATCATATAGCAAGAATTCTTCAATATTTCCTCCGATTACAGTAGTTAAATAGACCTTTTTATCGGCTACATCTTCACGTAATAAAAATTCGCGTGAGATATAATGAAACCCATCTAATATTTTATGCGATTTGTTATTTACTATGGTATCACCGTCTGTATAATATACATCTAGCGGAGCATTACAATCTCCCTGAAAACACGTTAGGAACTGCCATTCGTTTACAGTGTTTAACATAGGTTTATAGTCCTGAGCCAACAGCGATGCATAAAGAAAGAGAATAGCAAACAACGTATAGTACTTTTTCATGAGTTCAAGTTAAGCATATAAGATTTCATCATCAATAGTAAAACTCTGCACAAAAGCAATCGCCGCATGAATATCCTTTGCTAACACCCTATCCTTTTCTACAAAAGCTACAGTGTTTCTAAAACTTTCCAACAGGGACTCAAGTAAAGGCGACGTTTTTAAAGGTCTTCTGAACTCCATGGCTTGTGAGGCATTCATCAATTCTATCGCTAAAATAGTCTCAACATTGTCAATTATTCGTAAGCATTTGGTTGCGGCATTTGCTCCCATGCTCACATGATCCTCTTGGCCATTTGAAGATACTATAGAATCTACTGAGGCTGGTGTTGCTAATTGCTTATTCTGGCTCACAATACTAGCTGCTGTATACTGCGGGATCATAAAACCGCTATTCAATCCTGGCTGACTAACCAAGAACGGTGGGAGACCTCGCAATCCGGATATAAGCTGATATGTTCTTCGTTCACTAATGCTCCCGAGCTCAGACATAGCGATACTTAGAAAATCCAATCCAAACGCCAATGGCTGTCCATGAAAGTTCCCTCCCGAAATTATCTTGTCTTCGGCAACAAATATATTTGGATTGTCTGTAACCGAATTAATTTCAGTTTTAAAGGTTTTTGAAGCAAACCGAATGGTGTCTTTACTAGCACCATGAACCTGTGGAATACACCTGAAAGAATAAGGGTCTTGTACATTATTCTTTTCTGAAGCATGAAATTCACTGCCTTCTAAAATCTCGTTTATACGTTCGGCCGTCTTTACCTGGCCATAGTGTGGACGCACCAAATGCACCAAAGGGTCAAACGGACTCATATTACAATTAAATCCTTCAATTGATAGCGCTCCTATTAAATCGGCCATATATGAAAGCTTATGACTCTTGAGTAACGCATATACTCCATACGCGCTCATAAACTGTGTGCCGTTTAACAAAGCCAACCCTTCTTTCGCATGTAATTTAATTGGTTCCCATCCTTGTTTTTTTAGTATCTCTTCAGAAGAAATAATAGCCTCACCTATAAAAACCTCCCCTCTACCAATAAGTGGTAAGGCAAGATGTGCTAATGGAGCTAGATCCCCTGAAGCACCCAAACTACCTTGATTATAAACCACAGGAAAAATATCATTGTTGTAGAAGTCTATTAATCGTTCCACGGTAGCCAACTGTACACCACTATTACCATAACTCAATGATTGTATTTTTAACAATAACATGAGTTTGATAATCTCCTTTGGAACAAATTCCCCAGTTCCACAAGCATGGGACATAACCAGATTTTCTTGCAATTGAGACAAATCATCAGTAGCAATTTTTACATTACATAATGATCCAAACCCAGTATTTATGCCATAAATTGGAGTTTCATTGTCCTCCATTTTTTTAGACAAATACGTGTGCGCTTTTTTAATATTCAAGACTGCTTCTTCTGAAAGAGCCAATTGTTTGTTTTCCGTCAAACAACCCTGTATCGTTGGAAGTGTTAGTAATTCTGAGCTGATATAATGAAATGTGTTCATGCTGTGGATTATTGTGTTTCAAAAATACCAATAATTGTAGAGATTTATGCCTAAAAATGTCATGTTCATTTAAACTTAAAATATTTGATAAATTTTAAGGCCAAAACAATGAAATCAAGCTAACTTTAACCCCATAAAACATAGACCATGAAAAACTTATTTTATTTATGTACCATCGCATTACTTACAGCCTGTGCGAGTGAACCTGAAAAACCAACCTATACCGTGTTAGGTGTTAATTTAACAAATAGTAACGCGGAAAAAGCGATGATACGAGGGAACAATTTTGAAAAAGAGATTACAGTTCCTGAAGGAGGTTTTTTTAGTGACACACTCGATATCCCTGTAGACGGCTACTATGAGCTATATATCAACAGAGAAAGGGCTACCGTATATTTAGAACAAGGGAAGAACCTAACACTTTCTTTAGATGCCATTCAGTTTGACGAAAGCTTATCCTTTGAAGGAGATTTGGGTGCTGAAAATAATTACTTAGCCGCTAATTATTTATACGATGAAAAAAATGCTGACTTCCAAGAACTTTACAGTGCTAATGAAACCGACTTTATGACTAAGGCCATAGCCTTAAACGACGGTCTTAAAGAATTACTTGCAAATGCTGGCAGTACTAATGATGCTTTTATTCAAAAGGAAACTAAAGAACTTGCATACGAACATACGGCTAATATAGAGCTGTATGAAGAATACAATCGCTACCTAAAAAAAAATAAAACCATTAAAGTTTCTGAAGGTTTTTATGATGTTTTGGGGGATATTGACTACGCTGACACTACAGCTTTTAGAAATTCTAAAAGCTATGAGCGCATGGTTGGTGCCCATATAGGCAGAATGATTTCTGATCAAGAAGATGAACCAGGGTATAATGCAACAATATCATATTTAAAAACAGTTGACGTAACCCTACCCGATGGTTACGCTAAAGATCAATTAATGTCAAACCATTTACGTTACGGACTAACCGCTGATGAATCTTTAAATGAGGTATATGAAATTTACAAGAACACAAATCCAAATGTTGAGAATTTAGAAAATTTAACGAAACGCTACAACTTACTCGCCACGCTTACCAAAGGACAGCCTTCTCCTACCTTTGAATATGAAAACTTTAAAGGTGGCAAAACTAGCCTAGCAGATTTAAGTGGTAAATATGTCTATGTTGATGTATGGGCAACATGGTGCGGACCATGTATTCGTGAGATCCCTGCTTTAAAAACTGTGGAAGCAGATTATCACAATAAAAACATCGAATTTGTGAGCATTTCTATTGACGAAGCAAAAGATTATGAGAAGTGGAAAAAAATGATTCCTGAAAAAGAATTGGGTGGGATTCAATTATTAGCAGATACTGCCTGGAAATCTAAGTTTGTAACCGATTATGGTATCATTGGAATTCCAAGGTTTATATTGATTGATCCAGAAGGGAAAATAGTATCCTCAGACGCACCTAGACCTTCTGATCCTAGCTTAAGAATCCTGTTAGATGAATTAATCTAATTACAAAAATAAAACAATTCAAGGCCCAGTTGTGATTCATTACTGGGCTTTTTTATGCAGGTAGTTCTTCTGTTGTTTCTGCTCAGTGATATTGTCTGCCCCTTGTAATTAACGTGCTTTAACTAGCTATGGCACATTGAAAACTGTTAAAAACATTCCTTTAAAATTTTCGTAGCCAGAATAGATAATATTACATTTGTGTTTCACAAGTTTATTTTTAACCAAAAGGTTACCATCTAAGAGAAAAATGAGTATGAAAAACACTGCGCTTTCACACGTACATGCGGCTTTAGGAGCTAAAATGGTTCCATTTGCCGGTTATAATATGCCCGTATCGTATGAGGGAATAAATATGGAGCACGAAACTGTAAGAAACGCGGTCGGTGTCTTTGATGTATCTCATATGGGTGAATTTTTAGTACAAGGGCCAAAGGCCGTAGACTTGATTCAAAAAGTTACGAGTAATGACGCTTCCAAACTAGTTGACGGGCAAGCACAATACAGTTGCTTCCCGAATGACAACGGTGGGGTTGTTGATGATTTAATCGTTTATAGAATAGAGGACGAAAAATGGTTACTTGTTGTAAATGCCTCAAATATTGAAAAGGATTGGAATTGGATTAATTCTAAAAATGATGTGGGAGCAGAACTTCGTGATGTGTCTGAAGGATATTCATTATTGGCAATTCAAGGCCCTAAGGCTATTGAAGCTATGCAATCACTGACTTCCGAAGACCTTTCAGCAATTAGTTTTTATACGTTTAAAGTATCTGATTTTGCTGGTGTTGAGCACGTAATAATAAGTGCTACTGGATATACAGGAAGTGGTGGGTTTGAAATTTATTGCAAAAACGAGGAGGCAGAACACGTGTGGAATAAAGTTTTTGAGGCAGGAGCTGATTTTGGAATCAAACCTGTTGGACTCGCTGCGAGAGACACATTGCGTCTAGAGATGGGTTACTGTCTGTACGGAAATGACATTGACGATACTACGTCACCGCTAGAAGCAGGTCTTGGATGGATTACGAAGTTCACCAAGGATTTTACAAATTCAGAAAATCTTAAAAAAGAAAAAGAAAGAGGTGTAGAAAATAGGCTTGTCGCTTTCGAATTAAACGATCGTGGAATACCACGTCAAGGATATGATATTTTAGATGAACATGGGGCCAAAATTGGTCGTGTAACCAGTGGTACAATGTCTCCGTCCTTGGGCAAGGGCATTGGAATGGGTTATGTTC
>JBLHGH010000045.1:0-12619 GCA_047615425.1 Candidatus Latescibacterota bacterium | reverse complement strand
ATTGCATTAGAAAAAGGACAGCTTATTTCAAGAACGAAATTGCTACATATGCTTGTTCAAGGATTGTATTCTAGAACAGAAATGGAGTTTAGTCATGGGCGTTTCAGAATAAAAGGAGATACGGTTGATGTCTTTCCAGGCTATGCCGATAATGCATTCAGAATACACTTTTTCGGTGATGAAATAGAGGAAATTGAATCCTTTGATCCACAAAACAATAAGGTCATTGAAAAATATGAAAACCTGAGTATTTATCCCGCCAATATGTTTGTTACCTCACCGGATGTGCTTCAAGGTGCTATTCGGAATATTCAAGATGATTTAACGAATCAAGTGGCATATTTTAAAGAGATTGGAAAACATCTCGAAGCAAAGCGCTTGGACGAACGCACCAATTTCGATTTAGAAATGATACGCGAACTGGGCTATTGCAGCGGTATTGAGAACTATTCTCGTTATTTCGATCAACGGAAACCGGGTACCCGCCCCTTCTGCTTATTGGATTTCTTTCCGATGGATTATCTAATGATTGTGGATGAAAGCCACGTGTCTGTTTCACAAGTTGGTGCTATGTATGGTGGTGACCGTTCTCGAAAGGAAAACTTGGTGGAATATGGATTCAGGTTGCCAGCCGCAATGGATAATAGACCCTTGAAATTTGAGGAATTCGAAGCCATGCAGAACCAGGTGATTTATGTAAGTGCCACGCCAGCAGATTACGAATTAGAAAAAACAGGAGGCGTTTTCGTGGAGCAAGTCATACGCCCTACAGGTCTTTTGGATCCACCAATAGAGGTAAGACCAAGTCTCAATCAGATAGATGATTTACTGGAGGAAATTCAGCTTCGCATAGAAAAAGACGAGCGAGTTTTAGTAACCACGCTAACAAAACGTATGGCCGAAGAACTGACTAAATACCTTACGCGTGTGCAAATACGAAGCAGATATATCCACAGTGATGTAGACACCTTGGAGCGTGTTCAAATTATGCATGATTTACGTTTAGGACTTTTTGATGTCTTGGTTGGAGTGAATTTATTACGAGAAGGCTTAGATTTACCTGAAGTATCTCTTGTTGCCATCCTGGATGCAGATAAAGAAGGTTTTTTACGTTCTGCCCGTTCGTTGACGCAAACGGTTGGTAGAGCCGCTAGAAACTTAAACGGTACGGCGATTATGTATGCAGACAAAATCACGAACAGCATGCAAAAGACCATTGACGCAACCATGTACAGACGTGAAAAGCAAATGGCATATAACGAGGCTAACAATATAACGCCTACCGCCATTAAGAAATCGTTTGAAAATGCATTGACCAAGTCGAAGCAAGAAGCTTATATGCTTGAAACCGCTGAAAGCTTAGCTGCAGAACCTAAAGAGGCCGAATACCTGTCGAAAGTACAGTTAGAAAAACGTATGCGGGACACAAAAAAAGCCATGGAAAAATCGGCTATGGATCTAGACTTTATGATGGCCGCGAAACTGCGTGATAAGATAAAGTCACTTCAGAAACAACTAGAAAGTGTAAATTAGCAGTTCGATTTAGACAAGTATAGGTCTCAAATCGTAAATCTTATATCGTAAATCTAACATCTACACATGCACCACCCAGATTCAAAAAGACTAAACAAAGCCATCAGCGATAGCGGTTACTGCTCTCGAAGGCAGGCGGATACTCTTATCGAGCAAGGACGGGTTAAACGCAACGGTGAACCCGTAAGTTTAGGAGATCGAGCGATGCCAACCGATGAAATACATGTGGACGGAAAGTTGATTACTGAAAATGACAATCTCGTTTATATCGCTTTGAATAAGCCCATAGACATTACCTGTACCACAGACCTGCGTGTGGAAGGCAATGTTGTGGATTTTATTGGTCACAAAGAACGTATTTTTCATGTTGGACGACTCGATAAACCCAGTGAAGGCCTTCTTTTAATGACGAATGATGGCGATATCGTGAACAAAATCTTGCGCGCAGGAAACAAACATGAGAAAGAATATATTGTAAAGGTGGATCGACCAGTGACGGACGATTTCATCAAGAAAATGAGCAATGGTGTTCCATTGCAAGAATTAGAAACCACTACTAAAAAATGCGAAATTGAACGGATAAGTAGATTCGTTTTTAAGATTGTACTAATTCAGGGCTTGAATAGGCAAATACGACGCATGTGCGAATATTTGGGCTATGAAGTTGTGAGCTTGCAACGATTGAGAATTATGCATATTGAATTAGGGGATTTAGCCCTAGGAAAATGGCGTGATTTAACGGAAGCAGAGGTGCAAGGTTTAAAAGATGCAGTTGAAGAATCTGATAACAGCTCGTTTGTAGATCAGCAAGAAAAAGGTGCTGAGGGCAGACGCAGACGTGGTAGGAATACTTAATTTACTGCATAAAAAAACCATGCACCGATTGAGTAGCGCATGGTCATTTTTCAACTAACTAACTAACTAACCAAATTAAATCTCAATTATGAAATCTCAACCATTCTTTTTAATTGCTTTTCTTATTCAAACTTCGGAAGGGTAGTTTCTAAAATTACATCTGTGTAAAAAGCATTTATACCTTCTATTTTTTCTTGTATCGCACTTATTAAATAAACTTTAAACGTCATATTTTCAACTTCAATTTGAAAGTCCATTTTTTCTTTACCCGGGCGTGGTTAATGCTGATACAAAATTCGTGAGATTCTCTGATACATTTATTTTTTTAGCGCTAAAGTTTTCACAATTAGAGACATAAAGTCTATTTTCTAATGACGAATCATCGATCATTGATGGATACCATCCTATATATTAACTATTATCATCTCTTTTTAGTATTTAGATTGCTACTTATTTTTTTGATTAAATAGCAATGAAGGCTCAAAAGGAAATTGGCGCGCTAATGTTTAATTATAATAAGCCCGAAATATCTCAATGAGTTGCTGTGGTGGGATAATTTTATCCTCGTGTTTTTCCATTTCTAACAATACCTGATCAATAGCCCCAGGTCTGATCCCCATTTTTAAACCGAAATCTTTTATCACATATACTTCATTACTGTGCGTCTCGCGATCGACATTCATGAGTAGCACTAATTTATAAAAATGGGTAATACGCTCAATCTCAGTAAAATCAGTTTTAGAAGGCAGTGGGCTTTTAAAAAGCGCATCCACCGCTTCAGCAGAAACATGCATACGCTTGGCAATTCGCATAATAAAATCATATTCCGAATTGGTCACTTTATTATCTGCATTCGCTAGAATGATTAAATCACTGATAAGTGCTTGGCTATCTTTATTCATTGCTTTTTTTTTAATAACTGACATTCAAATATAAAAAAAATCCCAGGTGATTAGGTCGGGATTTTTGAAAGTGTTAAGTGCTATTAGGCTTCGTATTGAATGGTAATAGGCACTTTGTATTCTTGACCAACTACCAATAAGCTTTCAATCTTATGATAGTTCAAACGTGTCTTTACGAATTTCTCCACCATCTTATTCTCCGTAGCTACAGTAAGAACAATAATTTCATGATCCTCATTCAACATAAATGTTACAAAGGCGTTCTGATCAGATGAGATTTCTAAATTAGGGCTCTCAAGTAATACCCGAATTTGTTCTTCGGTTGAATTGTTCTTTACATCTTCGGTCACAACAGCTGCAGAAGTTACACTCGTCATTACTAGCGCTAAGGCTACCATAATTAAACTTAATTTTTTCATAATGTGTTCGTTTTATATTGATTTATATATATAATAGACTACCATACATACAAACATGTTACGCCAAAACATGGATTTAACGCGGTATTAACACACAACGCATAAAAAAACCCGCTTCAACAAGTGAAGCGGGTTTTTAATATTTCGAATATTTTTAGTGTTAAGCGAGCACCGCTTGTACTTTATCTGCAGCTTCTTGAAATTCAATTGCAGATTGAACATCCAATCCGCTATTATCAATTAGGTCTTTCGCGATATCTGCATTGGTTCCTTGCAAGCGAACAATAATTGGTACATTGATAGTCCCCATATTCTTGTACGCATCTACAATACCTTGTGCTACACGATCACAACGCACAATACCACCAAAGATATTTACTAGAATTGCTTTTACGTTAGGATCACGTAAAATTAATTTAAATGCAATCTCAACACGTTCTGCATCTGCCGTACCTCCAACATCTAGAAAGTTTGCTGGCTCTCCTCCTGCTTGTTTGATAAGATCCATAGTTGCCATTGCAAGACCAGCTCCGTTAACCATACAGCCAACGTTACCGTCAAGATCAACATAATTTAATCCTACCTTATCTGCTTCTACTTCAATTGCGTTTTCCTCGCGAAGGTCACGCATTGCCAAATAATCTTTATGTCGGAATAACGCATTGTCATCAATTGATACTTTCGCATCAACAGCAATAATTCTATCATCACTCGTTTTTAATACAGGATTTATTTCAAAAAGCGAAGAATCACTTTTATCATATGCTTTATACAAAGCTGTTACGAATTTTGTCATCCCCTTGAATGCCAGACCATTTAGCCCTAAGTTAAAAGCAACCCGTCTCGCTTGGAATGGCAATAAGCCTACTGCAGGATCAATTTCTTCGTTAAAAATAAGATGCGGTGTTTCTTCAGCAACAGTTTCAATATCCATTCCACCTTCCGTAGAATACATGATCATATTTCTACCCGTAGATCTATTTAACAACACACTCATATAATACTCTTCTGGCTCAGAATCTCCAGGATAATATACGTCCTCTGTAACAAGAACCTGATGTACTTTTTTACCTTCAGCACTGGTCTGAGGCGTAATTAGGTTCATCCCAATTATCTGACTAGAAATTTCTTCAACCTCTTGAAGTGATTTCGCAAGTTTTACACCACCACCTTTTCCACGTCCACCAGCATGAATCTGGGCTTTAATTACGTGCCAGCCAGTTCCAGTATCTTCGGTTAATTTCTTAGCTGCTGCAACTGCTTCTGCAGGTGTTTGTGCTACAATTCCGCGTTGAATTTCAACGCCAAAACTGTTTAGTATTTCCTTTCCTTGATATTCGTGTAAGTTCATATTAGGTCTTGTTTTTCCGAAGCACAAAAGTAACAAATTGTCGAGGATTGTACCATACTTTTTATGGATTGTTATTAGGTATAAACCGAACTTCATCAGCCTAGTATTTCTAATGGGACAAAATGATTAACTTTCGGATTGGCAACCAACGAAATTCATATGAGAAATGATTACCCATTCCTAATTGCAATCCTACCTATTTGTCTCTTCTTTTCCTGTTCCGAAGAAATAAAAGATAATCCCGATAAAGATCTTGCTCAAAAAGACTTCACACAATTTGTGAATCCATTTATCGGCACGAGCAAAATGGGACATACCTTCCCTGGCGCTACTGCCCCATTTGGGATGGTGCAGTTGAGTCCGCAAACCAATTTTGAGGTCATGTTTAACGATGACAAAAGCTACAATAGAGAGACCTATAAATATTGCGCGGGTTATCAATACCGAGATTCAACTATCATCGGTTTTGCACATACCAATTTTAGTGGAACTGGGCATTCAGATCTGGGCGACTTCTTAGTGATGCCTACGGTTGGCGACTTGGTTTTAGATCCTTTGGAAACTTCGGAAAAAGAAAAGGGTTTTTATTCTACTTTTTCACATGCTAATGAAGAAGCGTCACCCGGTTTTTATAAAGTACATTTGGATAGCTATGACATCAAAGCCGAACTAACCGCTAGCGAACGCGTTGGATTTCATCAGTACACCTTTCCGAAGGCGGAAGAAGCACACATTATCCTCGATCTGGTTTACAATGTGTATCATCATGACAACAAAAATGTTTGGACCTTTATTCGGGTGGAAAATGATTCAATTGTCACAGGTTATAGACAAACGAAAGGTTGGGCGCGTACCAAAAAAGTATTCTTCGCCTTGGAGTTTTCAAAGCCATTTAAAAGTTATGGACATAAAAAGTACGATGAAGAAACCTATGACGGATTCTATCGCCGTTTTGATCAATCTAAAAATTTCCCTGAAATGACTGGAAAGGATCTTCGTGCCTATTTCAATTTTGAAATCGAAGAAAACGAGCAGATTCAACTAAAATTCGCCTTATCATCTGTGAGCTCTGCAGGAGCTATGAAGAACTTAAAAGCTGAAATACCCCATTGGGATTTCGAAAAAACAAAACTGACAACCCAAGAAAAGTGGCATAACGAATTATCGAAAGTTGCTGTCGAAACAATTTCCGAAGCAGATAAAACAACTTTCTACTCTGCCCTATATCACACGATGTTAAGCCCAATTATTTATGAGGATGTGGATGAACAATACCGGGGTCTTGATCAAAACATACATACATCTAAAGGCTTTACCAACTATAGTGTTTTCTCACTCTGGGACACCTATCGCGCGCTACATCCCTTGTTCAATATTACCCAGCCATCTCGTAATAATGATATGATTAAATCCATGCTGGCACATCATGATGAAAGTGTGCATAATATGCTACCTATTTGGAGTCATTATGCGAATGAAAATTGGTGTATGATAGGATATCATGCAACTTCAGTAATTGCTGATGCTATGGCAAAAAAAGTTGGCGACTTTGATCCAGAACGCGCCTTGAAAGCTTCCGTAAACACAGCGAACGTACGGTATTTTGATGGCCTTGGAGATTATATTGATTATGGATATGTGCCTGATGACAAGAGCCATTCTTCGGTTTCAAAAACCTTGGAACTAGCTTATAATGATTGGTGTATTGCACAAATGGCGAATGACATTGGAAATGCGGACACCGAAACAGAATTTCTAGCACGTTCAGAATATTATAACAATGTGTATGACCCTAAAATTAGCTATATGCGACCGAAATTATCGGACGGCACGTTTAGGTCCGACTTTGACCCTTTGGACACCCACGGACAAGGTTTTATTGAAGGAAATGCCTGGAATTATGGTTTATATGTTCCGCATCAACTTGACAAAATGATAAGCATGATGGGTGGAAAAGAACGGTTTAGTCAGCACTTAGATTCGCTTTTCACGATGGAATTAGATGATAAATTTATCGAAAAACATGAAGATATCACAAGAGATGGGATTATTGGAAACTATGTGCATGGGAATGAACCCGGGCATCATATCCCCTACTTATATAATTGGACTGCTAAGCCACATAAGACGCAAGAGCGTGTGCGTATGATTATGGAAACCATGTATGGCCCAACGGAGACGGGTCTATGTGGAAATGACGATGCTGGACAGATGAGTGCTTGGTATGTTTTTAGCAGCCTTGGTTTCTACCCTGTTACACCGGGCTCAACAAAGTATGCTCTTGGGAGTCCGCTGGTGAAAGAAGCAATTTTGCAACTTGAAAATGGAAAAACACTTAAAATTATCGCAAACAACCAGAGCGCTGAGCATGTTTTTGTTTCTGAAGTTAAATTGAACGGACAACTAATTATAGGTAATGAAATTGACCATCAAGATATAATGGCCGGTGGTGAGTTAATTTTTGAAATGAGCAAAACACCTTTCTTCCAATAGAATTTATAGTAGCCTATGCCTAAAGACCCTTATAAATTAAATCGGAATACATACAACAGCCTAGCCAAGCAGTATCAAGATAAATTCATGAACTGGGATGGGTATCATAAAACCTATGATACTTTTTTAGCGACTTTAACGTCCGAACCAACAACGCTGTTAGAAATTGGTTGTGGTCCTGGAAATGTCACGCGATATTTGCTCCAGAAGAGACCAGGTTTGAAAATTCATGGTATTGACATTTCACCCAATATGATAGCATTGGCGAAGCAAAACAATACGGAGGCAAGCTTTGAAGTAATGGACTGTAGAGCAATTGATTCTTTAGAACAAAGATTTGATGCAATTATGTGCGGATTTTGCATTCCGTATATAAACAAAGAAGATGCAATTCAACTGATACAACATGCTGCTTCTTTAATAGAAGCAAACGGAATTTTTTATCTCTCAAACATGGAAGAAACATACGGCAAATCCGGATTAAAGGGATCTCCAAATCATGATTTAGAAGTTTTTATATATTTCCATGAAGCTGAATATCTAATGGAAGCCCTTTCCGAAAATGGGTTTGAACTTATGCATGAAATACGGCAGGATTATCCCGAGCAAGATGGTTCAAATACGACCGATTTATTTCTGATAGCTCGTAAAAAATGATACCGCAACTTTGTGTATTTTAGTGGCACCTATTACTGTGTAAAATCATGAAAAACATCTTTTATCTATTACCTTTTATTTTAGTGGGCTGTGCTGAAAAAACACCTCCTAAGACAAATCTTTTAACGCAAGTATTGCAAAGTCAACACAAATCCATTTTGCCTGTAACGCAAAATCTTGAACCGTATGAACTGCAAATTATCTATACTGAAATTAATAGAGATAATGAGGAAACAACATTTACCGATCATTATTTTCAAGCAAACGAAGACAACTATTTCTACCCTGCAAGCACAGTGAAATTGCCAGTTGCTGTTCTCGCATTAGAATTCTTAGACCAGCATTTGACTATTGACCCAGCAACGCCTTATGTCACAGACCGTGATACGTTATTACATACGGTTGCTGAGGACCTAAGGCAGATTTTTGCCGTAAGTGATAATGAAGCCTATAATAGGCTTTACGATTTACTAGGAAGAGATTACATAAACAAAAAACTAAACGCAAAAGGACTTAATGCACGCATTGCGCATCGGTTAGAAACAGAAAACCCAACCGCGGCTAACAGATCTGGGCTTCATTTTATAGTAGCTACTGACACACTCACTTTGGGCGCTGGAATAGACAATGACATTGTAAAATTAGATATGGCTGAAATTCAAAAAGGGATTGGTTATATTAAAAATGACAGTCTCGTGAATGAGCCTATGGATTTCTCAGAAAAGAATTACTTCCCTATTAAAACGCAACATGAATTGATGAAGCGACTCTTCTTTCCAGAAAATTTTAGTGCTAAACAACAATTTTTACTTTCCTTAGAAAGTAGCGCGCTACTTCAAAAGGAGATGCATATAGCCCCAAGACTAAATGGTTATCAGGAATGGGAAGTATGGGATAGCTTTGGAAAAATATTCTTGTTTGGTGATAGTAAAGGTAGAATTCCCAGCAGTTTTAAATATTACAATAAAGTGGGCTATGCATATGGAACATTAATAGACACAGCCTATATCGTGGATAGTCAAAATGATATTGCATTCTTTCTATCAGCAACAATGATTTTAAATAACAACGGCATTTTCAATGATGATGTTTATGAATATGGAGAAACAGGAATTCCGTTTCTTGCTGAACTTGGCCGTGAAATTTATCAGCTGGAACTTAAAAAAATTGTCCGGTAACATCTTCTTTGTTACTTATTCACCTTCATAAAAGAAAATAATGACGAGTGTCGTTATTTCTATGTTGGTAGTGTTGAATTATTTTGCAGTGCTGAAAGATCGGGATTTGACAGACACCTCCTTCTTTATGACTGATTATAGTGAACCGACTTCTTTTTTAGCTAACGCAAATTCCATGAGCATTTCAGAAACAATTTGAGCTGCAGGTTTAATATCGTGGATGAGTCCAGCAATCTGACCAATTTCAAGCTCTCCTTCAACCAAATCACCCTCGAACATGCCTTTCTTAGCTCGAGCACGGCCTAGTAGTTCGACAAGCTGCTCCTTCGTTGGATTCGTAGCATAAAGTTCCATCACATCCTTAAAAAATTTATTTTTAAGCATCCGAACGGGCGCTAATTCTTTCAAAGTTAATTGAGTATCACCTTCCTTAGTGGAAACAACAAGCTCTTTAAACGCTCGATGCGCACTACTCTCTTCGGAAGCGACAAATCTACTACCTACTTGAACAGCATCTGCCCCTAAAACCATAGCTGCTAACATGGCTCTTCCTGTTGCTATTCCGCCCGCTGCAATTAGCGGAATGTCAATTTGCTCCTTCACCATCGGGATTAAGGCCAAGGTGGTTGTTTCATCTCGCCCATTATGTCCTCCAGCTTCAAAACCTTCTCCTACAATAGCATCAACTCCAGCTTCCTGCGCTTTTAAGGCAAATTTTACACTACTCACTACATGAACAACTGTAATGCCATGATTTTTTAAATGCTGGGTATATGTTTTAGGGTTTCCAGCTGATGTGAATACAATCTTAACGCCCTCTGAAATGATAATTTTAATAATCTCCTCCAAGTTAGGATATAGCATCGGAACATTAACTGCGAATGGTTTTGAAGTTGCCTTTCTGCACTTCTGAATATGCTCCAACAAGACCTTTGGATACATGGATCCAGCTCCAATAATACCTAGGCCACCGGCATTACTTACGGCACTCGCGAGTCGCCAACCGCTATTCCAAATCATTCCCGCTTGAATGATTGGATGTTCAATTCCGAAAAGTTTAGTAATTCTATTTTGCACTACTTTTTCAGTACTTTAAAGCTGTTTGTACTATTTTTTGAATGAATTTTCAGCAAATACATTCCTGAAGCAAGCCCACGTAAATTAACAGTTTGTTTCGATGTTGAAATTTCTGTTTCCGAAATTTTCTTTCCGAAGATATCATAAAGCGTTGCTGTTGCTATCGCTTCATCTACAGGGAAGGAAATATTCACTTCATTAGAAGCTGGATTCGGATAAATAACAAATTGACTATTTCTGAATTCATCTTCAGTCCCAAGATTTTGTAAAGCCATCAAAGCATCCTCGAAGTTCGGAATCCCATAACCCATTTCATCTGTAGGATTGTTATACAAATGCGCTGATTCGCGTATCACGTCCATCACTCTATAATTCACAACCTCCGGCCTGGCCTGCCATAACGAAGCAACAGCTCCAGCGGTAATAGGAGAGCTAAAAGAAGTCCCGTTATTAAAGTCTACATTTCCATTTTGATCAATATTAGCAGCATCTTGTCCTTGGGCCATGACATCTGGCTTAATTCTACCATCAACTGTAGGGCCAATAGAGCTAAAGGATGCATAATCTCCGTTGGAGTCAACAGCGCCAATAGTTAGCATTCCTGGTGAATCTCCAGGTGTTGCCACAAACACAAATCCTTGACCATCATTTCCTGCGGAAGTCACTAAGATCATTCCCTTATCAAAGGCATTATTTGCTCCTCTAGCACCAATAGTCGTTTGACCATCTAAATCCTCATAACTGTGATCGTAATTAGGATTATCATAATCTTGATATCCTAAAGAAGTATTTATTACATCTACCCCTAAGCTGTCTGCTCTTTCTAGAGCTTCCACCCACCATGCTTCTTCAACTGGATTTTCAGTTGGACCGTATTCAGTTCGGAACAAATAAAACGAAGCTGCAGGTGCAGTACCCACAAATTCGCCATCAAGGAAGCCCCCTATATCACTAGAGGTTCTAATTCCATGGCTACCAGTTCCGTCAACATTGGTTTGTCTTTCAGCAAAATCATAGGTACCTAGAAGTCGTCCTTCAGAAACGACATCAGCAAAGGCTGGGTTTGTCATCACATCAGGAAAACCACTGTCCAAGACAGCTACAACCATTCCTTCTCCATTGAAATCTGCCTCATGTAGTTTATCTACAGCAAGCATTTCTGTTTGATTGAGCGCCGCACCATAATCATAAATGATTCGGGCTTGTTCGTTTTCCATTGCGAATTTATCATCGTGTTGGTCATTTCCGCCCCAAAAGTTAAGCGACTTGTCCATAAATTCAACCTCAACAACAAACGGCAATCCCAATAGATTTTCAATATCCAGCTGAGAACCACGAACATATACCGCATTCATCCATTTAGATTTGGCAAATACATCAATCCCCGGCGAATCATTGACTAGGGTTTTGTAATTTTCGTTTAAAGGAACGTCGCGTTCATCAATTGGTGTGTTGTGCATTAGTTTTCTATCAATAGCATCTTGAGTCAAGATAATGATTGGGTCGTCTAAAGATGCTGCGACATTTTCTTTGTCAGCAAAAAATACTAGGGCGTCTTCCTGTCCAAATCCAAGTTGAGCCACAAAGAAAGCAACTAATAGTACAAATTTTTTCATAGTAATATATTTAAGAAATCACACCGCTACCCAACAATTCATCTTCCAAATACCAGGCTACAAATTGACCTTCGGTAATTGCAGACTGCAGATTATCAAAGATAACATAAAGTCCCGAAGCGGTTTGATGCAGGCTAGCTTTTTCCAGCACTTGTCTATAGCGAATGCGAGCAAGAACCTCTATGGTTTCACCCTCTAGTAATTTTAAATCCGGACGCACCCAATGCACTTCTTCTTTAGTTACAAAAAGTCCGCGACGATACAGACCTGGATGATCTTTTCCCTGACCTGTATAAATTATGTTCTTTTCCACATCTGTGTCAATCACAAATAACGGTTCTGGAGTGCCTCCAACTCCCAGACCTTTTCGTTGTCCTTTGGTAAAATAATGAGCTCCTTGATGCATCCCTGCGGCTTTACCATCATCCGGCGTGTATACTTTCTTAGCCGAAAGATGAATAAGTTCATCCAATACAGTTTCAAATGAGGTCAACTCCTCAGCATAGGCAGGCGCATCATCTGGAATGGTAACAATAAC
>JBLHGH010000044.1:0-12744 GCA_047615425.1 Candidatus Latescibacterota bacterium | reverse complement strand
ATCCCAATCTGAATAGAAGATACTAATAGCATCCAAATAATCCTTTTCTAAGTCAGATTTCGGCAACTTATTGGCTATCTCCAATAGTTTCTTGCCTTTTGCTAAATAACTAAGATCAGACTGCATCCAGAGGGACTGGAAAATACTCATTGAAACACCCCAGTAAGCCATAGCGCAATCAGAATCCATATCAATTACTTTTACAAAGGCTTTTTCGGCTTCCGCATATTCAAATGAATGTAGCAGTGATAATGCCAAATCAAAAGTTTCTCTTGTTTCATAACTACAGGAAAGTGAAAAGTCAACCTCTCCAAAACTTTCTGTGCTACATAGCAAAAGCTCTCCTCTTTTTAAGTCTATATAGGCTAGTGCAGGATCCGGTGTTTGTGCTTTTTCTTTGCATGCAAACAAACATCCAAATAGAATCGTAATTAAAAATAGTAATGCCTTATTTGAATGTTTCATGATCTCGAGGTGTTAGTTTGATTGTTCCTTTTTTCTGTGGCTTGTTCTAAGATATGTTGCAGGTACAGTTTAAATGTACGCTGCTAATGGTTATAGTATATTATATGCTTTATAGTTTAAAGATACGAAATCTTACATTATAGCATATAATTTGATCACATTTCTTAACGCTCTTTTGGCGTGTTCCTAGTTCATAAACCAATAAGGAACATAAAGTTAGGCACAATTATTGATTCCATCTTACCATTAATTCATTTTATCATTAAACCATTAATCCCTTGACTATGAAAATAGATCTTTACACAAAATCAATCTTAACTATCATTGCCATATGCTTAAGCATTAGCGTGGTGCAACAATTTGATATTATTCCACGCGCTTATGCAGCAGGAGACAAATTAACGCCTGAGTTAGAAACCCAGTACCGCCTCGTACCCATCAATGAGTTTGAAACCATAGATGTGCGTATTGTTGATATCAATACCTATGATGAGTTAAACGTAAACCTGAAGAGTATTGACACCTCAGACGAACTGGACGTAAATTTAGATGAAATTGGCGGAGGCTGGGTTACCAATGGCGGCCCAATCAAGGTGAAAATTGAATAATACCAAATGAATTTTAAAAGAATTGATACTGGCCTTGAATTATATCTGGTATAACGCTATTTCTTTTTAAAAGGCCTAATGATAAGGCGCGCAGCGCGATCATAGTTGATATAGTTGTACGTCCAATTAAAAAAGGTCACGACTCTATTTCTAAAACCTACTAGAAACCAGAGGTGGACAAACATCCATAAAAACCATGCAAAGGCACCACCAAAGTGCATGTTTTTAACATCAACAACGGCCTTATTTCTCCCAACGGTTGCCATCGATCCTTTGTCGAAATATTTAAATGGCATCATGGGTTTGGAGCGCAATAAACGCTTTATATTTTTTCCTAAGTTCGTTCCTTGCTGAATGGCCGGTTGTGCAACTTGTGGATGACCTTCCGGATATTTCTCAAGCTCCATTTGCGCTACATCTCCCAAAGCAAATACCGTATTCATCCCTTCAACCTGATTGAATTCGTTCACGCGATATCTATTGGCCTTTGCAATCATGCCATTACCATCTATCCCAGCAATAGGAGCACCTGTAACACCTGCCGCCCAAATAAAGGTAGCCGTTTCCAGCTTAGTTCCTTCTTTAGTTAAGACCGTTTGTCCGTCATAATCGGCCACGTAGGTATTGAGATGCACATGAACCCCAAGGCCTTCTAAAAACGTTAGCGCCTTTTTGGAAGCCTGCGGACTCATAGGAGGCAGCACCCTATCGCTTCCCTCAATTAGATGTACTTGCATATCATTTTCGGAAATAGCCTTATAATCGCTCTCTAAAATTCCTTTCCTGAATTCAGCCAAGGCGCCAGCAAGCTCAACACCCGTTGGTCCAGCACCTGCCACCACAAAATTTAATAAACGCTTGCGTTCTAAATCATCTTCAGAAATATCAGCGGCTTCAATATTTTGAAGCATCAAACTTCGAATATCTAAAGCCTGCGGTATAGTCTTCATTGGCATACTATTGGCTTGGATATTTTTATTTCCGAAGAAATTAGTACGCGTACCTGTAGCGATCACGAGATAATCATAAGATAGCGTGCCAATAGTCGTTTGAATTTGTTTTTCCGAAGCATCAATATGATCCACAGTCGCCAAACGAAAGTGAAAATGTTTGTTCCTCTTGAATACCTTCCGAAGTGGGTAGGCAATAGAATCTGGTTCTAAACCAGCCGTGGACACTTGATATAATAAAGGTTGAAATGTATGGTAATTATGTCTATCAAAAAGAACTACTTGTACGGCTTCTTTCTGAAGTCGTTTTATGAGTGAAATACCTGCAAATCCGCCGCCAATTACTATAATTCGAGGGAGGTTTATATCTGGAATATTCATAGCGCATTGAGTCTAATGCGAAGGTACCATTTGTAGTGCATTTCCCTTTAACATTGGGTTATTTTTATCATTTTTGTAACAAAGATTTACTTCGCTACACTAATGTTGTAACCAATAAACAACCATTGAACAAAGAACTAGAACATAGTTTTGTTACCCAGCTAGAGGAAAACCAAAATATAGTGCACAAAATCTGTAGGTTATATACCAACAACAGTGATGCGCATAATGATTTATTCCAAGAAATAACCATCCAATTATGGCGGGCATTTCCAAAGTTTAGAGGGGATTCAAAATTTAGTACTTGGATGTATAGAGTGGCATTAAACACGGCTATTACGTTGTACAGAAAATCCAAGCGTTCAATAAAGACACAGGATTTTGAAAGCGTGAGTTTCAAAATTTCTTCTGAAGATTATGATGATACCGTAGAAGAGCGACTTAAACTTATGTATAGTGCGGTAAAGACCTTAAACGACATTGACAAAGCATTGGTCTTTCTGTATTTGGAGGATAAAAATTATAAAGAAATTTCAGAAACCTTAGGAATTAGTGAAGTAAACTCCCGCGTAAAAATGAACAGAATTAAAGAGAAATTACGAAAAGTACTTAATCCGTAACCCACATGGATGAATTAGATTTATTTAAAGAAAAGTGGCAAACAAGAGAGCAAGAGCTTCCTAAATTGTCATATACAGAGATCTACAAGATGCTTTTAAAGAAGTCATCTTCTATTGTCAAATGGATCTTTATAATCAGTATTTTAGAACTCCTTTTTTGGGTGGGACTTGCCCTAATTATGCCGGAGTCTCAAATGCAACTCATGGAAGACATGGGCCTCAAGAATTTTGCTATCTGGAGTAATGTGATTCACATTGCTATTGTATTTGTTTTTATCTATTCCTTTTATAAAAACTATCGTACAATTCAAGTGACAGATAGCACTAAAAACCTAATGCAGAATATCCTAAAAACAAGAAAAACGGTACGTTATTTTGTGTATTACAACATTGGAATGTTCTTACTTTCTAGCATTATAATGATTGTTTTTTATTACCTAAATATCAATCAACTCTACGAAGTTTTGAATATGAGTGATCAAGGAATTGCTAGAGAAAATTTCCAAACAGCATTTATTTTAATCCAGATAGCTGTTGTAGTAATTTTTGTAGGCTTGTTGATGCTTTTCTACTACCTCATCTATGGAATATTGCTTAGAAGACTAAAACAAAACTACACAGAATTGAAGCGAATGGAAGTGTGACAGTTTTAAGTTTTAAGAATAATAACTTTCAGACTCATTATGAGAATATCCTAACTAACTTTTTACTAAAAACCTTTAGCTGTAAACCCCCTAATAAAACCATTTTAGGTAATGCAAAAAAGAACGGAGAAAACTAATAACGCCACTGGCGTTCTTTATTCAGCGCTTCTTCTGTTTTAAGTTCATCCGCCGGAATCACTTTTAAGAATGAAGGATGTTGCTCGATGGCATATTCTAATTTTTCAACAATATCTTGAACAGATTCGTTCTCGTAATCAAATTCCAAAGGCTTCTTAATTTCCATATGTTGTAGAATTCCCTTCTTACGTATACGCAGCCCTTTACGGTCAAAAGAACGTCTAAAGCCATCAATCACAATAGGTACCACAATGGGTCTATTCTTCATAATTAGATGGGCAGTTCCACGTCTAATAGGCTTCCACGGCTTTGTTGTTCCCTGCGGAAATGTAATAACCCAACCGTCTTTTAAAGCCTTTGCTATATTGCTTACATCGCTCATTTTCACTTGACGCTTCACATCTTGTCCTTCAGCGCGCCAGGTACGTTCTATACTCACAGAACCCGCGTAGGCCAATATTTTTGGAAGCAACCCGGATTGCATGGTCTCTTTTGCAGCAACAAAATAGAGATTCAATTTGGGGCGCCAGAGATAACCAATGTTTTTAATATTATCGTCTCTCCCGCTTAAACTCGCATTAAACACATGGAACATAGAAACTACATCAGCAAAGTACGTTTGGTGATTAGAGACAAAAAGCACATTATTATCTGGAAGTTCACGTAGAATTTCGCTCCCCTGAATTTCTAAGGTATTAAAACCCTTAAACCGCCGATGCGTCAATGCACCAAAGATTCTGATGAGCCATAACTTCAGAAAAAGAATATGACCGAAAGGATTTTTTTTAAATAGCCCCATACATAGTTGGTTTAGACCTTCATTGAATTAGCATCCAGCCGAATGTCAAAGATACAATTTTAGGCAATTAGAGGATTTGTTTTAGTATTTGTCTTACTTCACTCAACATCATTGCAGTAGCACCCCAAACAACATAACCATTCAATAAATAAGCAGGAACATCGACGTCTGTTGCGTAAGAAGTGCTTAATTTTTTGGTAATTTCAATGGCGTCATCCATAAAATGTGAAACAGGCACTTCGATGAGCGCTTCTACTTCGTCCTCTTGTGGTTCAAAATGAGGTGTATCATTAATAATCCCTAGATACGGCTGTACAAAGAAATTACTGGGTGGAATATAAATTTCTGTCAAGGTTTTTAATATTTGAATGCGATCTCTAGGCACCCCAATTTCTTCTTCTGTTTCGCGAACAGCCGTCCGGTCCATCGTATTATCCTCTGGTTCTCTCTTCCCTCCTGGGAAACCAACTTGGGCAGAATGCACCCCTTTATATGTTTTCCGAAGTATTAATATGAGCCTCGCTTCATTCTCTTCCGAAGGATAAAATAAAACCATCACACCTGCCTTCTTTGCTGTTTTAGCATCACGCGCTTTTTGCTTCAATTCTAAAAGTCGCTCAATAGGAGCCATTTTCAAATGCGCCTCCTCTCCGGGAAGCTCCATTTTTCTTATTTTTACAATCTGTTTCTCAAATTCAGCAAATGTCATATCTCAAATTTCTATACGCTATCCTATTAATTGCTTTTATAAGCAGTTGTGAAGATACTAAAAAGACCTCCAAGACTCTTGCAAAAGAGAAGCCTGAAACTACGGTGGTTAAGGAGGTAGACGCTAATCAAAAAGAGACTATTCCGAAGCTAACAATAGAAAATGCTATTCCATTTTTAACTACCTATGGGGCTGAGAATCCAGAAACTAAGGTGAAAATAACTACCCAGCATGGTGTTATTATTATTGAACTATTTAAAGACACGCCTATTCACCGTGCAAATTTTATTTATTTAGTAAAGCATAAAGTATTCAATAACAGCTTTTTTCATAGAGTGGTGCCAAACTTTATCATTCAAGGAGGTAATAGTGATAATCGTATTACAACAAAGAAGCGATATGAAATTGGTGATGGTTATTTGTTGCCCGCAGAAATTAATAAACGCATTCATACCTACGGAAGTGTCTCTGGAGCAAAAGAATATCGGGATAACCCAGACAAACAAACCTTTCCATTCGAGTTTTTTATATTCCTTGGCCCGCAAACTAGTACGGGACATCTTAATGGCAACTACACCATCTTTGGCAACGTAATTCAAGGTATGAATGTGGTAGAAAAAATTGCCAATCTACCCACGGATCCAGACGAAGACTGGCCGTCACAAAATGTTTTTATCACGGCTGAAGTGCTTGAATAATATTTCTATCCTTCCTTAACATTTCGAATATACAGAAGGCAAAGACAAATTAAATATTTCAGCTAGCAATCGAACAGCCATTACGATAGCCCCAGCAATAATGACAACAAAATCTTGTGATAAACTTGTTTTCAGTAATAGGAAATATGCAACACCCCCTAAAATACAGGCAGTCGCATAAATGTTTTTTCTGAAGATTACAGGAATTTCATTACACAAAATATCCCGAATTACGCCGCCAAAGCAAGCTGTCATAGTCCCTAATGCGATACAAATTATTGGAGGAAAATCTGCTTCTATCCCCTTTCCCACACCTACAACAGTATACAAGGCTATCCCAATAGTGTCAAAAAGGAACAGGGTTTTACGAACATAGTTTAACTTCTTTCTAAAGATAATAGCAAAAACAGTAGATCCCGCTATCACATAGACATAGGTTAAATCATTCATCCAGGAAATATCCGCATCAATCAATAAATCGCGTAACGAACCTCCACCAACAGCAGTTACAAATGCGATGATAAAAATTCCGAAGATATCCATCCGCTTCTTCATCGCGGTCAATGCCCCAGAAACTGCAAAAGCAATGGTTCCTAAAATATCAATTAGTAAAAATAGGCTCATCCGTTCTGGGTATAATAATTATAATCTTGAATCACCTTATCAACAAAGGCTATAGGTCTCTCCTCATAGGTGATTTCCATCATGTTAGAAACTTTTTCAGCAAGTTTCAGAACAACGTTATGGTTCCCACCAAATCTAGATGTTCTATACAATTCTTTGATAGTTTGCATATCCGAATCTGAAAAAACAGTTACCTGTGGATACTTTGGCTCATAGCCATCTGGGATATCTACCAAAATAGTTTGATGAAAATAAACTGGAGCTTTTTCAGAAATCACGGTGGTACTAGCGGCCAAATCGCCTAAACGCTGTCCTCTTCCATTCATTAAGATAGTCACCAAGGCCACAGCACCGCTGGCCAAAGTAAAATCGATTACCCGTAATAACCAACGTAGTAGATAGTTTGAAAAAGCAGGTTTCGAGCCGTCAATTTTCACCACACGAATTTTCATAACTCGTTTCCCTAGAGATTGACCATTCCAAAACATTTCGAAAAGCAAATGATAAAGTAAAATGGGCATTCCCGCAACCATAAAAAGAAGAAAAATGGCGCTATCTCCTAAATCCATTTCAGAAATAAAAAAGCCGATAACAACCACATATAACAGGATAATATAAACCCCCAGTACAACAGTGTCTATTAGATACGCCAGCATACGATCCCCAATACCTGCAACATTTTGAACAATGTTGACATTTTGGGCCGTTTCTATTTGAAAATTATCCATTTAATCTGTTTCTTTGGACTAAAACAACTGTTGCTTATGCGCGAAGCTGCCTTTGCGAAACAAAATAAAGACAAATGGTTAAAATTTGAAAGCGTTCTTAAGAATAATATTCAAATTAATCCGGATGAACTCAGCGCGCTATATGTTGAAATCACAGATCACCTAAGCTACGCACAGACCTTCTACCCAAAAAGCAATACACTGCGGTATCTCAACGGCCTCTCGGTTTTAGCGCATCAAAAAATATATAAAACCAAAAGGGAATCAAGAAAGCGCCTTATTACATTTTATACGCACGAATTTCCGTTGTTTTTCTCACAATATCATAGACAGCTGCTCATCGCCTTCCTCATTTTTGGTCTTTTTACCTTGATTGGAGCTTTTTCAGCTGCAACCGATGGCAACTTTATTCGCCTTATTCTTGGAGATGGCTATGTGAATATGACCATGGAAAATATAGAAAACGGAGATCCTATGGCGGTTTACAAAGACATGGAAGAAGTCCAAATGTTTTTAGGGATTACCGTTAATAATATCAGAGTGGCCTTAATGGCCTTCGCATTTGGCATCTTACTTTGCTTAGGCACCATCTACATTATCATGAGCAACGCCGTCATGCTTGGTTCGTTTCAATACTTTTTTTATGATCAAGGCATGCTTTGGGAATCTGCCAGAACTATATGGATTCATGGAACCATTGAGATTTCGGTGATAATTGTTGCCAGTTGTGCCGGTTTGGTCCTAGGAAGTAGCATACTATTCCCCGGCACGTACACCCGACTCCAGTCTTTTGTGAGCGGTGCAAAAGCAGGCTTAAAAATATTAATAAGCACCATCCCCTTTTTCATCATTGCTGGATTTCTCGAAGGTTTTGTAACCAGGCACACCGAAATGCCAGACTGGTTGGCAGTATTAATTATTGGCGGCTCATTATATCTTATATTATTCTATTACGTATTCTACCCCATAAAACTTAAAAAACGCTATGCAGGACAACTACATTGAATTTAAACAAAAACGTGACTTAGGATCTATTATAACAGACACTTTCAAATTTTTGCGACATGAATGGAAGCATTTATTTGGGAGTATTATTAAAATTGCAGGCCCTGCCTTAGTAGTAGTGATTGCGGCCTATATGTTCTATATGCACACCACCTTAGGGAGCTTTGGTGATTTTAGCAGCCCAAATACCTTAGACAGCTTCACACTGAATACATTTATATCGCTTTTTGTTCTCATGTTTGCGGCAATTGCGTTTTATGCATTGCTTTACGGCACCATAATTCACTACATTAAATCCTATGTAAAAAACAATGGCATTGTAGATGATCTTGAGGTTAAAACTGGCGTTAGAAACCGCTTTTGGAGCCTTGTTGGGCTTAGCTTTATAGTTGCAATCATCTCTACAGTTGGTTTAATTATGTGTGTTGCACCAGGCATCTATGTAGCAATCGTTCTAATTACAACCTATTCCATTCACATTCTTGAGGGCCGCAGCATATCAGACTCTATTAGCTATAGCTTTAGTCTCATAAAAGGTGAATGGTGGATTACCTTCGCAACCATTTTAGTAATGTTCATGCTCTACTATTTTATACTGATGATCTTTAACATTCCGCAATACATCTATTTATTTATTAAGATGTTAACCATGACAAGTCAAGCATCCCCAAATCCAGCAGAAATGTTTGACTGGATTTATATTGCGCTCACTACTATAGCTGCAATTGCTCAGTATATGCTTCACACTGTGATAGTAATTTGCAGTGTATTTGTCTATTATAATCTAAATGAGCGTAAAAACTTTACAGGAGCAATGGAATCTATTGATGCTATAGGAAAAGAATAATGCGCATTCACCATCTCATGTTGTTTTTGTTTTTCTTCGGAAGTACTGCCTTATCACAAGAGCAGGCTGCTGCAGATGCTCCGGATCAAGAAGTACAATATGATCACGACAGCCATAGGAGTGCTTTGGATTTGGATGACAACACTATCGAAAATTTAAAAAATGAGAAGGCCTTTGATTATACGGAAGCCGAAGTAGAAGAAAATTGGTGGATGCGTTTTAAAAACTGGGTTGGTGATCTTTGGGTCAACTTCTGGAATTGGGTATTTGACGGCATGGAACCGGGACCTTTCTGGGGTTTTGTAATAGAAGTGTTGCCTTATATTATTGTCATTGGCGCCGTTGCCTTTGTTATTTGGTTATTTTTTAAGCTGAATCCTGGCGCAAGTATCTTCGGAAAAAAGAAACAGCCTGAGGTTTTCTTTACTGAAGACGAAGAGATTATTAAAACAAAGGATATTCAAAAGCTCATAACTAAAGCCTTCATAAACAAAAATTATCGCCTGGCTATTCGCTATTATTATCTCTTAATTCTTCAGAAAGCATCAACGTCTGAGGTCATTGTATATGAGTTTGACAAGACGAACACAGACTATATAGCCGAGATTACTCAGAAAGAGCTCAGCGAGCAGTTTATAAAAGTGACAGACCTCTATGACCATGTCTGGTATGGTAGCTTTGATATTTCCGAAGAAGATTATAAAAAAGCACAGAAAACATTTACCAAACTAGAGCACCGTCTCGTTGCCATAAAACCGAAAGCCAATGGGTAAATTTCAAAAGGTCATCTTCGGTGTTTTTCTACTGCTTATTGGATTAATGGTCTATGCAGAAGCAACTAAGGCGCAACCAATAAATTGGTTTCCTAGTTATGCCCAAATTGATAAAATTCCGTTTGGCACCTACGTCTTACATGATGTACTGAAACAAAAACTTGGTAAAACATTGGAGGACGTATCAATTTCTCCATTTGAAAAATTACGCGATAACAACATAAATGGGACCTACCTTTTTATTAATACGCGTATAGATTTTGACGAAACTGAATTAAACAATTTACTCGATTGGGTTTCTAATGGCAATACCATGTTTATCGCCGCTTATGATCTTGGTTCTAAACTAAGAGATACGCTTCAGGTTGACACCAAGAATAATGTGTATTTTGATCAAATTAGCAGCAAACCACTACTCAATCTCGTTAACAATAATTTGAAAGCGGCAACTCCTTACCTATCAAATAAGGAAATGCAAGTGAGATACTTTGATGAAATAGACACCCTACAACACCGCATACTTGGAGTTTCACAAACCTATAGAGACACCCTCAAAATCACCAATCCGCACGCAAACTTTATTGAAGCACCCTTTGGTGCAGGAACAATTTACCTACATACACAACCGGAAGCATTCACTAATTACTTTCTTCTTGAAGAAGACAACAACACCTACACAGAGAAAGTCTTATCCTATCTAGACACAGATCAAGCCGTTTATTGGGATATGTATTATAAGGCTGGAAAGCGTGTGAACACCTCACCATTATTTATTATTCTGAATTCAAAAAGCCTAAAATGGGCATATTATTCGCTATGGATTGGAGGATTACTTTTTGTATTTTTCGAAGGAAAACGAAAACAACGAGCCATTCCTATGGTACCTCAACTTACGAATAGGACCTATGAGTATACGCGCACCATCGCTGGGATGTATATCGACAAAAAAGAAAATCATCAAATTGCTTTGAAACAAATTTCATTGCTTTTTGAGTATGTACGCACCCGTCTTCGTATCCCAACAGCGCATATAAACTTAAGGTTTCTGAAAGCGGTGGCAGCCAGAAGTGGAAATACACTAGAAGACACCCAGAAACTATTTACATTTATTAAAAAAGTGCAAAACCAAGAAGATACGGTAGAAGCCGAACTCATAAAATTATATACAGACATTTCAACATTTAAAAACACACCCGATGGAAAATCCTGATGCTCAAAACGAAGAATTACACTTCAATAACCGTATTCCTTTAGACGAACTAAAATCTGCAGTTGCTAATATCAAGACCCAATTAGGGAAAATTATTATTGGCCAAGATGATTTTATTGAATTACTCATCGTTAGTTTATTAGCACAAGGCCACGTGCTTATTGAAGGAGTCCCCGGAATAGCAAAGACAATAACAGCGAAGCTATTTGCTAAAACATTGAAGACAGATTTTAGTAGGATTCAGTTTACGCCAGATCTTATGCCTTCTGATGTATTGGGCACTTCAATTTTAAACATGAAGACGTCAGAATTTGAATTTAAAAAAGGCCCAATTTTCTCAAACGTCATTCTTATTGACGAAATTAACCGAGCACCCGCCAAAACCCAAGCAGCGCTTTTTGAAGTTATGGAAGAACGGCAAATAACAATGGATGGCACGCGCTATTTGATGGAATATCCTTTTATGGTTTTAGCCACGCAAAACCCAATTGAACAAGAAGGAACGTACGCTTTGCCTGAAGCTCAGTTGGACCGTTTTCTTTTCAAAATAAAAGTAGGTTATCCAAACGTAGATGATGAAATTACTATTCTAAAAACGCATCACGATAGAAAACAAGCAGACCCACAAGATCAAATTGAAGGTGTTTTGACACCAGAAGCCTTGAAAAAATTTAGAGGTCAGGTGCAAGACATCATGATTGAGGACAAACTATTTACGTATATCGCACAGATAGTAGATAAAACTAGAAACCACCCACATCTTTATCTCGGTGGTTCACCAAGAGCTTCATTGGCAATTATGAATGCTGCTAAGGCATTCGCAGCGATTAACGGACGTGATTTTGTAACTCCTGAAGATGTAAAACGCGGCCTTGCTCCGGTATTGACACATCGCATCATGCTATCTCCTGAACGCGAGATGGAAGGCATGACGCCAGAAACCGTAATTGACATGATTGCACAATCCATAGAAATTCCTCGCTAGTGATTAAATTCATCAAATCCCTGTATTTCACACCACGCTTTTTTTACGCGTTCGGCTGCATGGCTGCACTTTTTCTGCTTTCATATTGGTTCGAAGGACTCTATGGGATTAGTTGGCTAATTGTGTTAGGCCTGATAGTCTTGCTGCTCTTTGAAATGAGTATGCTTTATAGCGCTAACGGACTTTATGCAGCCCGCATCTTACCAGAAAAGTTCTCATTAAGCGATGACAACGAAGTTAGTATTCAATTAAAAAACAAACATGCATTTAGCACCCAAATAGCTATTATAGATGAATTGCCTGTGCAATTTCAAAAGCGAGATTTTTTCAAAACTAAAAAAGTAGCAGCTAAGTCGTCTAGCACCTTGCAATATGGCTTGCGCCCGGTAGATCGTGGTGAATATGTCTTCGGAAAGTTAAATTGCTACACGAGCACGCTTACCAGACTCATAAGACGCCGCTACACGTTTAATAACGAACAAATGGTCAAGGTGTATCCTTCTTTTGTACAGATGAAGAAGTATGATTTCCTCGCCATCGATAACAGACTATCCTATCTG
>JBLHGH010000043.1:0-12787 GCA_047615425.1 Candidatus Latescibacterota bacterium | reverse complement strand
CAATAACAATAACATTACCAAGCAACTCCTGCTCTAACCCATTGATATCCGTATAGGTTGCTTGAAAGCCAGTTCTCGGAAGACTATAAAGCCCAATAGCGGTATCAAGCGGGAAGGTAATCGCAATAGAAACGGTTGCTGTTGCACCGGTAATAACGACAGCATTGTCTGTATTTACTGCAGTCACTACACTAGGGGTAAAAACATTGTTATCCACAGAAGCCACAAAAGTTCCAGCATTTCCATTTGGCGGCCCAGTTTGAATAGGCTCCTCAAGACCGAAGGCATATGGCACTTTGTAGAAAATTCCAGACGCTACAGTCAAGGTATCTACACCTGGGGTTATTGTTGTGAAGTTAAAGGTGCCTGTAAGCGTTTTTTCTACCGCATCCCATCCACCTGGCACTATTTCCACCTGGCCTCCACCAAAAGGACTGGTAACACGCAAGTTGCCCAAGGCATCTTCAAAAGAGGCGAAATTTTCAGATCCAGCACCCAGCTCATAAATACCGGTAAACGGATCCTTGATGCTCAGCGTTAATATTTCATCTTGTGTGTACCCTTGAATTACATAACTTCCATCGTCCTTTTCCGCTGCTCTAGCATCGTTTGCGCGAAAAAAAACATCATTGATTTCAGTTTGAAGTCCGGGAGAATTATCTTCAATAACTTCGCAACCAATAAAGGTTATCGCGGCAAAAATGAGAAGCGTATATTTTTTCATAGTAGGTTTGGGTTTACAAGATTTTTCACAAATATAATAAAAACTTTAATCTATTGAATTTCAATTAAAAAATACGGTATCTTTGCACTCCAAAATTATAACAGGAGTCGAGAACTCCAAAAATTAATTATATGCCTGTAAAAATTAGATTACAAAGACACGGTAAGAAAGGAAAACCTTTTTACTGGATCGTAGCGGCAGACAGTCGCGCGAAAAGAGATGGTAAATTTTTAGATAAACTAGGGATTTACAATCCAAACACAAATCCTGCACAAATCGAAGTAAATATTGATGGTGCAGTACAATGGCTTCAAAACGGAGCGCAACCTACAGATACAGTAAGAGACATCCTTTCTTATAAAGGTGTGATGATGAAAAATCATTTAGCTGGTGGTGTTCGTAAAGGAGCGTTAACTGAGGAACAAGCTGAAGAAAAATTCAATGCTTGGTTGGAAAACAAGGCGAAAGCTGTTGATTCTAAGAAAGCAACATTAGCAGACGCTAAAGGTCAAGCTGAGGCGGAAGCACTAGCTGCTGAAAAAGCAGTTAACCAAGCGCGTATTGCTGCAGCTGTAGAAGTAGAAGAAGTTGCCGAAGAGGTTGCTGAAACTGCTGAAGAAGTTGCTACTGAAGAAGCACCTGTTGCTGAAGCTGCTGTAGAGGTTGCTGAAGAAGCACCTGCTACTGAAGCTCCTGTAGAGGTTGCCGAAGAAGCTCCTGCTGCTGAAGCTCCTGTAGAGGTTGCTGAAGAAGCACCTACTGCTGAAGCTGTTACTAAAAAAGAAGAATAAAACGATAACGATATGCAAAAGAAGGATTGCTTCTTCGTTGGCAAAATCGTAAAAAAATACAGTTTTAAAGGGGAGTTACTTATCAAACTCGATACGGATGACCCCCACCAATTTTTAAAAATGGAATCGGTTTTTGTGGAAATTCACAAAAATTTGATTCCATTTTTTATTGAAAAATCTTCCCTGCATAAGTCAACCTTACTTCGAGTGCAATTTGATGAAGTTACTTGTGAGGAGGATGCAAATGCGCTCATAGGCGAAGAATTATACCTCCCCCTAGATTTACTTCCTAAACTTAGTGGCACGAAGTTCTACTACCATGAAATTATTGGTTTTCAGATTGTCGATGCAACTTTTGGAATGGTTGGAACAATTATAGGCGTAAATGATCACACGTCTCAACATCTATTTGTAATTGACAGGGACGGCACAGAAATTCTCATTCCAATAAATGATCAATTTGTTAAGGAGATTAATAGGGCCTCTAAAGAAATACATCTCGACGTTCCAGAAGGATTGATTGAACTCTACCTCTAATGTCAAAACCTTTCAAGTTTAAACAGTTTACCGTAGAACAAGACCGATGCGCAATGAAAATTGGCACTGATGGTGTTTTATTGGGAGCCTGGGTGTCCATTGAGGCTAATCCAGAGACTATTTTAGATATTGGAGCAGGAACAGGAGTCATGGCATTACAGCTCGCACAGCGCAGCACAGCCGAAACTATAGACGCCGTTGAAATCGACGATGACGCCTTTGAACAGTGCTTAGCGAATTTTGAAACTTCCCCTTGGGCAGACAGACTATTTTGCTATCACGCATCTATTCAAGAGTTTGCTTCGGAAATAGAAGACACCTATCAATTAATTGTTTCCAACCCACCTTTTTACTCGGAAGATTTCAAAAGTCACAACGAAGCACGAGATAGAGCCCGCTTTACAGATGCACTTCCTTTTCAACATCTTATTGTTTGCGCTGCTCACTTATTGGACAAAGATGGTATTTTTGCAGTTATTATTCCGAAGAAAGAAGAACAAACCGTAGTAAATCTAGCTGAAGCAGATGGATTGTTCCCACAGCGTATTTGCCGCGTTAAAGGCACACACATTTCCGAAGAAAAAAGGAGCATGATTGAATTTGGTCGTGTTCAACAAGCTCCCATAATTGAAGCACTCACTATTGAAAATGCCAGACACGACTACACCGAGGCATATAAAAACTTGGTCCGGGATTTTTACTTGAAAATGTAGGACTTTCGAGTTTTGCTTTTTACATTTGTAAACCTTAAAACAATGTGCCATGAAGCCCGATTTATTTGAAGCTCCAGATTACTACCAACTGGACGATTTACTTACCGAAGAACACAAATTAGTGCGTGATGCTGCTCGCGAATGGGTAAAAAGAGATGTCTCTCCAATTATTGAGGAATATGCACAACGAGCAGAATTTCCAAAACAAATTATTGGCGGCCTTGCCGAAATTGGCGCATTTGGGCCTTATATTCCTGAAGAATATGGAGGTGCCGGATTAGATCAAATATCATATGGTCTCATCATGCAAGAAATTGAACGGGGTGATAGTGGCGTGCGTAGCACAGCATCTGTCCAATCTTCCCTAGTGATGTATCCTATTTGGAAGTACGGAAATGAAGAACAACGTCAAAAATTTCTTCCAAAATTAGCAAGTGGTGAATGGATGGGATCTTTTGGTTTAACGGAACCAGATCACGGGAGTAATCCTAGCGGGATGACCACCAACTTTAAAGACATGGGAGACCATTATTTGCTTAACGGAGCAAAGATGTGGATTTCAAATGCACCTTTCTGTCAAGTTGCTGTTGTTTGGGCAAAAGACGAAAGCGGTCGTATCCATGGGATAATCGTTGAACGTGGTATGGAAGGATTCAGCACACCAGAAACGCATAATAAGTGGTCCCTTCGTGCTTCATCTACCGGAGAACTCATTTTTGATAATGTAAAAGTTCCGAAGGAAAATTTATTGCCAAACAAATCAGGTTTAGGAGCGCCTCTTGGCTGCCTAGATTCGGCGCGTTATGGTATAGCATGGGGCGCTATTGGAGCCGCCATGGATTGTTACGATACTGCCTTACGTTACTCTAAAGAACGTATTCAATTTGGAAAACCTATTGGCCAGTTTCAATTGCAACAGAAAAAACTAGCCGAAATGATTACCGAAATAACCAAAGCGCAATTATTAACCTGGCGTTTGGGTGTGCTACGGAATGAAGATAGAGCTACCTCAGCACAAATTTCAATGGCGAAACGGAATAACGTGGATATGGCCATCAATATAGCGCGCGACGCGAGACAAATGTTAGGCGGCATGGGAATTACTGGAGAATACAGTATCATGCGCCACTCTATGAATTTAGAAAGTGTTATTACCTACGAAGGAACACATGACATTCACTTACTAATAACAGGTCTGGACATCACAGGATTGAACGCTTTCAAATAGCATTATAACACAATAATTTAAAGGCTTCAACTTCATTGTTGAAGCCTTTTTTTATTAAAATTGTCTACATGTTGTATCTTTAAAAAAAGAAAACGCATGTCCTCATCATCTAGAATTTCAAGCGCCTACAAAACCGCAAGGCGCATTTCTTTTAACGATGCATCCAAATTTATAATCTTTAGTGATTGCCATCGTGGGGATAATAGTTTCGCTGATGAATTCGCAAATAACCGAAACATCTATTTCCACGCATTAAAGCATTATTATCAAGAGGGATATACGTATTGCGAGTTAGGTGATGGCGACGAACTATGGGAGAATATAGAATTCAAATCCATTCTTGAAGCGCATAAAAATATTTTTGACTTGATGCGCCAATTTTTCACCGAAGGAAGACTTTACAGGCTACTTGGAAACCATGACATGGTATATAAAAGCCAACGGTTTGTTGAAAAACACCTTTTTAGTTATTTCAATAATACCACAGGCAAAGACGAACCTCTCTTTCCTGGTATTCAATTTTCCGAAGGACTTATTCTTGAGCATGAAACAAGCAAACAAGAAATTTTTATGATGCATGGGCATCAGGCAGATTGGATGAATTATCGCGGGTGGAAATTCAACAGATTTATGGTTCGTGTATTATGGAGACAATTGCAAATTGTGGGTATAAGTGATCCAACAAGTCCCGCGAAAAATTTCAAAGGTTTAATCAAAGTTGAACGACGAACAAAAAAATGGATCTCAAAAAACAACAACCTTTTCACCATTACAGGTCATACACATCGGCCGCGTTTTCCTGAGCCTGGAGCGGTAGCCTATTTTAATGATGGAAGTTGTGTTCACCCTCGAAGCATTACTGGTTTAGAGATACAGAATGGAACCATTTCTTTGATTAAATGGCAAATTGCTACTACGGAAGATGGAACATTAAAGGTACTACGCGTCTTGTTAGAAGGGCCACAAGAAATATCAAAATACAACACGAACTAGCTTTACACAGTATCGCCAGTTAGCTTTCAGGCGCTAAGGTAACTTGAAGCCCATCAATTTTGGTGGTCATTTGAATCTGACATCCCAACCGACTATTATCTCTTACATGAAACGCTTCAGCGAGCATAGCCTCTTCATCATCACTTTTTTCAGGAAGATCGTGCTCACTTTCAACATAACATTGACAAGAAGCACACATGGCCATACCACCGCAGACACCAATAGTTCCTTCAGTTGCGAGTTCATAAGAACGCACCACCTCCATAAGGTTCATGTTCATATCAGTTGGCGCATCAACATCATGTGAAACCCCATCCCTGTCTGTTATAGAAATTTTTACATCCAACATTTAGTCAATCGCTTTAATAACGGCCTTAGGAGCTTCTTTTTTAGAACCATCAAAGCCTTCAACACCCCCTACAGTAGTGTACTTCATCACATATCGTTTATCTGGAAATATGCGCCGGTAGGCACTTTGACACATCAATGTTGCCTCATGAAAACCGCATAAAATAAGCTTTAACTTACCTGGATATGTATTCACATCTCCAATGGCGTAGACGCCAGGAATATTGGTTTGATAATCTAGACTGTTATCAACTTTTATAGCATTTTTTTCAATCTCAAGTCCCCAATCTGCTATAGGACCTAGCTTTGGTGATAATCCAAATAACGGAATAAAGTGATCACAGTTTACATTAATTAATTGGTCACCGCGCTTAATACTCAAGCCTTCAACATGCTCATCTCCGTGAATATCGACCACTTCGGCAGGAGTAATTAAATGAATACGTCCTTCATTTTTTAAGTGTTGTACTTTCTCTACACTATCAAGTGCTCCTCTAAATTCATTTCGTCTGTGAACCAATGTGACTTTTAACGCAATATCACTTAAGAAGACACTCCAATCTAAGGCAGAATCCCCGCCTCCTGCAATAACAACTTCTTTGTTTCTATATATTTCAGGATCTCGAATGATGTATTCAACGCCTTTATCTTCATATTTTGGCAAGGAGCCAATCAGTGGTTTTCTAGGCTCAAAACTCCCTAAACCACCTGCAATTGCAACAATTGAAGCTTGATGCTTAGTTCCTTTGCTAGTAGTAACAATAAAGGTGTCGTCATCTTGTTTTTCAATAGTTTCTGCTCTTTCTCCTAGGGTAAATCCTGGCTGAAAAGGTTCAATTTGCTTCATTAAATTATCCACTAAATCTCCAGCCAAAATCTCTGGAAAGGCAGGTATGTCGTAGATGGGTTTTTTTGGATATATCTCACTACACTGACCTCCAGGCTGAGGTAAGGCATCAATTAAATGACATTTTAATTTTAACAAACCCGCTTCAAACACCGCAAACAATCCAGTAGGACCGGCCCCAATGATGAGTATATCTGTCTTTATCATGTATTACGATTCAAATTTATTTCAGCAAAAATAATAGTTAGCAATTGTAAGAAATATGATAAAAATTAGTTTTCTACATTGATTACCTCCTCAATTTGAGGTGCGTATTTTTTTATGGTCATTTCAACGCCGCTTCGCAGCGTCATTTGATTCACCGAACAGCCAACACAAGCCCCTTGTAATTGTACGCGTACAACTTTCTTATTATCTATAGATAATAAGGCAATGTCGCCACCATCACTTTGCAGGAAAGGCCTAATCTCCTCAAGGGCTGCTTCTACTTTCGACGTCAATTCTTTCTGTGTCATAGTTATTTATTTACGGCACTGCAACCAGCCATGGTTGTTATTTTAATTGCCTCAGTTGGCGGCAAATCATCATTCCTGCGTACAGTCTCGCGAACTACATTCTTGGTAATCTGATCAAAAGCTTCTTCAATTGCTGTTGCTGTTTGCAACGCAGCTGGACGCCCTGAATCTCCAGCTTCTCGAATACTCTGAATTAAAGGAATTTCACCCAAAAAAGGAACTTCCAAATCTTCTGCTAAATTTTTAGCACCTGCATTTCCGAAGATATAATACTTCGAATCGGGTAATTCAGCGGGCGTGAAATAAGACATGTTTTCAACAATACCTAAGACAGGAACATCGATATTTTTCTGCTGAAACATAGCAACACCTTTTCGTGCATCAGCAAGAGCAACTGTTTGCGGTGTACTTACAACTACCGCTCCTGTAATTGGAAGCGATTGCATTATGCTTAAATGAATATCTCCCGTTCCTGGTGGTAAATCGAGTAGCATAAAATCAAGCTCACCCCAAGCCGCATCAAATATTAATTGATTTAATGCTTTTGATGCCATAGGCCCTCTCCATATAACGGCCTCATTGGGTTTCGTGAAGAATCCAATAGACAATACTTTAACCCCGTAATTCTCTATGGGTTTCATCTTGCTTTTACCATCAACCATTATAGATAGTGGTTTTTCCATGGCAACATCAAACATAATAGGAATAGATGGCCCATAGATGTCTGCATCTAAAATACCGACTTTAAAACCCATTTTAGCCAATGTAACCGCAATATTTGCCGTGACCGTAGACTTACCAACACCACCTTTTCCAGATGCGATAGCAAGTATATTTTTAATTCCCGGAACCGCCTTTCCTTTGATAAGGTTGGGGTTTTCAGGTTTTTTAGGCGCTTCAACTTTAATGTTCACTTGCACCTTTGCGTCCGCAAACACTTCATCTTTGATTATCTGAACAATATCAGCCTCAGCCCTTTTCTTAATATGCAAAGCGGGTGTTGCCAGTGTAACGTCCACCACAACCTCATCAGCAAATGTCATAATATTTGTAACCGCACCACTTTCGACCATGTTTGAGCCTTCACCAGCAACGGTGATTTTCTCTAATGCCGAAAGAATATCTTTCTTATTCAATTTCATATACAGCTTACTAACGCATTTAGAATCATTCTAATGTGCAAATATACTGCTTAGACTTCTAAATTTAAAGGCGAAAACTCGAAATGATTCATAATGGAATAAATGAAACTAATTGAAGAAATAAACAGCCAATGTTAATATGAAGACGGCAATTCTGTTCGAGGATCCCAGAAAAGTGTATCAAAGTTTTGAACCAAATTGCCCGCCACTTCAATGCCTTCAGATTCAAGCAATTGTTGCATTAAATTGGTGCCATCAAAATGATGTTTCCCGCTAAGCAAACCCTTTCTATTCACAACACGATGGGCAGGCACTTCACTGCTTTTTTCACTTGCATTCATTGCCCATCCCACCATACGGGCACTTCCTGCGGCTCCTAAATAATTTGCTATGGCTCCATAACTAGTAACTCGGCCATTTGGAATTAACTTCACAACCCGATATACCTGTTCAAAAAAGCCTTCCGAAGCCATTATAAATCGTTTAATATTTTCACCAAGGTAATAATGGAAATCATAGCTGTGATACATCCTATGATATAATTCATATTCACGCGAAACAATAGCTTGTCATCTTTCTTCTTGAAAAATTGTATGTAGATCATTAACATGGCAAAGGTGCCTAATCCTGACCCAATTACAGCCATCCAAAGGCTAAGCTGATCAAATGAAAACCACCCAAAAGCAGCAAAACTGATGCTAATATATACCCAATATGGCAGCGGTAACATATTTAATACGCCAATTAACATACCCGTAAAAAACCGATTGGTTTTAGACTTGTTCATCTTCTCGGGTATTTCACGACGTGTATCCTTCGCAATAAAGAAAAAGAAAACAGTCAGGCAGATAAATATACCTAACGCTGTTTTTTGCAGAAAATCAACAATCTCAGGATTCTTATCTAAATAACGAGAAAACACAAATGCAACAAATGTTTGTATCATTACTGTAACACAGACACCAACAGAGAAAAGAAGCGCCTGCTTACGTCCGTTCTTCATGCTGATTTTAACGGCAGACATATTGAGCAAACCCGGTGGAATAAGACCCACAAAGGCAGCTAAAAAACCTATAATAAAATTAAATACTAGAGACATAAATTGATTGACTGAGTGAATGTAATCAAATTATGCGTAACAAAAACGAAAACGAACATAGGTGATCTTCTTGTTCTTCTCCAGATATTGCTGCTCATAAAAAGTCTGGATTTCGGTAACCTCTTTTGGTGTTCCCTCACTTCCATAAACATCATGATGCGCATATTCTATGATTTCACCAAGACCGTGGAGCAATCCAAGGGTATAACCATGCATGAACTCACTATCAGTTTTAAGGTGCACAACGCCTTCAGGTTTTAGAATCTCTTTATACTTTGCTAAAAAAGAAGTATTGGTGAGTCTGTGTTTTGTGCGTTTGTATTTTATTTGCGGATCTGGAAATGTAATCCAGATTTCGTCTACTTCATTTGTTTCGAAGAAACTATCAATCAACTCAATCTGCGTTCGTAAGAAACCAACGTTATTAAGCCCTTCTTCCAAGGCAGTTTTCGCTCCTCTCCAAAACCTGGCTCCCTTGATATCAACTCCAATGAAATTTTTATCTGGATTGGCCTTGGCAAGATTGACCGAATATTCCCCTTTTCCACAACCCAACTCAAGTACAATAGGGTTTTTGTTTCCGAAGAAATTATGCCAATTACCTTTTAGATTATGGGTGTTTAACGTCGCTTCTTCCCTTGATGGCTGAATCACATTTTTAAATGTTTCATTCTCTTTAAAGCGCTTCAATTTGTTCTTACTGCCCACGAATTTGAATTTTCTGTAAAATTAAGGAAATCTCGCGCGGTAGCAATTATTACTACCTTTGTTTTATGGGAAAGCAAAAAACAATCTTAGTGGCGCCATTGCATTGGGGTTTGGGGCACGCCACCAGATGCATCCCTATTATAAATGCACTTTTAGCTAATAATTTTGCCGTTGTTTTAGCCTCAGACGGTGATGCTTTGTTATTACTTCAGAAGGAATTTCCAAAACTATGTAGCCTAGAACTCCCCAGCTACAACATACGCTATCCAAGAAAAGGCCTTTTCTTTCGTTTAAAAATAGGCGCACAGCTTCTACATATCACAAAAATTATCGCGCTAGAGAATAACCTCATTGAAAAATTTGTAGCAGAAAACGACATAGATGGGATACTGAGCGATAATCGGTTTGGCGTATTCAATAGCAATATTCCTTCCGTATTTTTGACACATCAGCTCAGAGTACTAAGCGGGATTACCACAAAGTGGAGTAGCAAACATCATCAAAAGCTCATTTCAAATTTCGACACTTGTTGGGTGCCAGATTTTGAACTTGAACCTAGTCTAAGTGGCAAATTAGGACATCTAAAACGATTAGATTTTCCGGTTGAATATGTTGGTCCGCTATCCAGAATGAAATATAAAGATCTCCCCAAAGTTTATGACATATTAATCATTCTTTCTGGTCCAGAACCTCAGCGTACCATTCTCGAAAACAAAATGATTGCTGTCCTTAAAAACGATTCGAGGCGGATACTGATGGTACAAGGGCGTGTAGAAGAGCAAGAAAACCGAAGCGCCATTGGAGCTGTTGAAATTATAAATTTCATGACAAGCAAATCACTCGAACAAGCAATAAACTCAAGTGCTTTGGTAATCACTCGGTCTGGATATACCAGCATAATGGATCTTACCTCCTTACGAAAAAAGGTCTTTTTTATTCCAACTCCTGGACAGTTTGAGCAGCAATACTTGGCACGTCGGTGCGCAGATATGCGACTAGCACCTTTTTGTCAACAAAAAGAATTCACAGCCTTTAAGCTAGAACAATTAAAGGACTTTAAGGGATTTGAATTACGAAAAACGAATCCAAACTTTTCAAAATTATTTAGCCTTTTCCATGGTGAATGAAAACTCCGAGCCTACTTCTAATTGGCTTTCCACATAGATTTTTTCACTGTGTGCTTCCACAATATGTTTTACAATAGAAAGTCCTAAACCGCTACCACCTTCTTTTCTAGAGCCACTTTTATCAACTCTATAAAATCTTTCAAAAATTCGTTGAATATTTTCAGAAGCTATTCCTTCGCCATTATCAGTGACTCTAACAAGAACTTTATTTTCAACCAAGGGCTCAATACTGACTTCGGTTGTACCGTCTTCTTTGCCATATTTAATGGAGTTTACAATAAGATTGGACAAAACCTGCTGAATTCTATCTCTATCTGCCAGTACGTAAACTCCTTTTTCGTAAAGCTTATCGAATGTTAGCGTGATATTTTGTTTGGTAGCTTTCATTTCAAGCAAATCAAATACATTTTGAACAAGCTTGACAATATTAAAAGGTTCGGGTTGTAAATCTAATCCGCCCGCTTCCAATTTAGAAATCATATCTAAATCTTTCACAATAAAAATGAGTCGCTCAACACCTTTGTATGCCCTTTTTAAATACTTTTTGCGCACTGCCTTATCCTTCATTGCTCCGTCTAAGAGCGTAAGGATATAGCCCTGCACGGTAAAAAGTGGGGTTTTAAGTTCGTGGGAAACATTACCAATAAACTCTTTTCTGTACGCTTCTCTAATTTTAAGCGTCTCTATTTCAAGTTTTTTATCCTGAGCAAATCGTTCTACCTGTTTCGTCAAGGTTGCCATGTCTGTAGTGATCTGTTTTCTACTCAAAGAAGTAGCATCCAACATCGTCACATCATCGTAAATTTTTTGAATTCGATTGTAAATAAGGCGCTCAACGCGGTGTTGAATAATAAAAAATGACACAATAAAGCAAATAATCGGAAAGGCCAGTAGAGACCAAACATTCAAAGAGTTATTAAAGTAAAAAAAACCACAAATTACAAGTGTCAATCCTAGCGTGATGAGCGAGCTTGTATAGGTAGCAAATTTGTATGTTTTTCTGAAACTTTCTGGCATTAGTTTACAAACTTATAGCCCACTCCTTTTACCGTTTTAAATCTATCATCACCTATTTTTTCTCTTAGCTTACGAATGTGAACATCAATAGTCCTTCCACCTACCACGACTTCATTTCCCCAGACACGATCTAAAATTTCTTCTCGTTTAAATACTTTCCCTGGCTTTGACGCTAATAATGACAATAATTCAAACTCCTTTCTGGGTAAAACTAATTCTTTAGTGCCTAATAGCACTTTATACTCTTCCCTATTAATCACCAAATTCCCAATTTTAAGGGTTTCAGAATCGTCTCCTTGCTCTTTGAAACGCCTTAGTAATGCATTGACCCTGCTAATGAGTAATTTTGGCTTTATTGGCTTCGTAATATAATCATCTGCACCTGCATCAAATCCAGCAACCTGAGAATAATCTTCTCCTCGTGCCGTTAAAAAAGTAATAACCATTTCCGAAAGTTCAGGAACCGCTCTCATTTTCTCACAAGCCTCAATACCATCCATTTCAGGCATCATTACATCTAAGATAGCTAAATGTGGACGATGTTTTTTAGCCATCGCTAATCCAGTAACCCCATTCTCAGCCGTTATCACTTGATAGCCTTCAGAAGTTAAATTGTAGCCAATAATCTCTAAGATATCTGGCTCATCATCAACTAATAGAATTTTAGTGTCTTTTTTCTTCATTACTAAATCTTTAATACCACGCAATAAAGATACTCAATTCCATTTTTAATATTGAAAGCCTTGTGTTTATTAACGATAGCATAACACTAAATTTACGTTTCAGACCAAATATCATAAAACCAATATTGTTAAAACCTTATCATATAAATTAAAGGCCTCTTTCTTTGAAGAGGTTTTTTTTATGCCGTATTTTTGAGCAACCCTTCTTCGTAATAATGTTAGATAAAAAGATTTTTGAAATTAATTCTTCGGAAGCATTTGAAGAAATGGCACTTGCCGTTTTTCGACATCAATATGGACAAAGCAAAATCTATA
>JBLHGH010000042.1:0-12816 GCA_047615425.1 Candidatus Latescibacterota bacterium | reverse complement strand
TTGAACGAATGGTTACTACGGTTGATACTGGGTTTGGATAAACTGTGAAACCGTTAACGTCAAAATCTGAGGTGCCTAGGTTCTGAGTAGATTGTACTACGAAGAATCCGCCACTTCTGTCATTAATAGTGGTTACGCCACTTGGAAAATAAGGATACACGTTCCAAGTCCCATTATAGCTTGCATTATCATCCGATGGATAGGTGTCGAAATAAGCAATCTCTGCCATGTTTCCATTAGCAATATCACTGATGTCAATAACGCGTAAACCAGCCGCATAATTAGATAGGTAGTAGTAATTACCTTTAACATATCCGTTATGATCAATAGCAGTTGTTTCGCCAAAGAATTCGAAATCTTCAACAGGATTATCTAAGTCAGAAAGATCAAAAACTACGGTACGAGTATTAAAACCTACAGCTCCTTCATCAAATTCATCTCCCAATAGGAAGTATCTATGATCTTCTGTGAACCAACCCTGATGGGTATAACCAACATTGTCATAGCCAATGGTAGCAATACCTTGTGGGTTGTTTTTGTCTGTTACATCAACAATAGCAACTGCTTGCTCACTTCCTGTGCTACTCACTAAAATTTCTCTTCCTTGATAGGTAGCATCAGGGCCATTATAGATAATTACCTGAGCATCGTGACTATAGCCATCTTCACTATATCCTCCAGCCGCAACTGGATTTAAAGGGTCTTGGATGTTCACAAAGTGAATACCACCGCTATATGTGTTCGTTCCAACACCATAAGCATACCCTGTTTCTTCGTTAATTACAATATTGTGAGCATTACTGAATCCGTCGTAATGAGCATCCTCAGAAAAACTAGTAGGAGGGCTAGGGACGTCTCTTAGTTTGGTTAAATCAAATATTTGCATTCCATGACCAGAAGCTTCACTTACAATAAACGCATAGTTATTATACGTTTTAATGTCTCTCCATGTTGTTGACGATGTATGTGTGTCTAGTTTTCCTAAATAAATCGGATTAACAGGATCTGTGATATTAACAAAAGCTGTTCCATCTTCTAGTCCTACAAGTGCATATTCATCACCATTGTCTGGATCTGTCCATCCCCAAGAATCATTAGCGCCACTTGTATTGAAAGTGCTTAACGGAATATGTGATAATAGGTCAAAACCATTACATGGATAGTTTCCCGCCATGCCATTATTACAAGGGGTTTGTGCAATTGCAACAGTACCAAAGGCTAAGAATACGAGCGTAATTAATTTTTTCATTTTGCTTTTTTTATTTTCTGATGATTCTTTTGATCACCAAATTGTTGATTTTAATAAAGTATACACCTCGGGAAAGTCGTGAAAGATCTATACTTGTGTTTTCTGAATTGATTTGGTTATTAGAAAGATATTTTTTCCCAAGAATATCATAAACCACAATGCTGTTTATGCGTTGATTTTCTGACGCAATGTATAAAATGTCTGAAGTTGGGTTTGGGTACAACGCCAAGCCAGCTTCTAAAGTTACGTCTTGTATAGACAGTATTCCTTCCACCGTAAGCTGGAAAGAACAATCACTCATATTGCCTTCAGCATCTGTAGCTTCAATTGTTACAGTATAAACGCCAGCGGTTAATTCGGTTCCAACAGCGGGATCTTGTGTGATTGTTGGGCTTGCTGTACAATTGTCAGCTGCTGTAACTCCAAAATCTGTTACTGTATAAAAAACCGAACCAGTATCGTATTCTACAGTTAGATCTGCTGGGCATTCAAGTATTGGGGCTAAGGCATCTATTACAGTGACAACTGAAGTACAGTAGTCTTTATTTCCAAAGTCATCATAGATCTCTAAGGTTACATCATTTGGGCCTAAATCATCACAAGTGAAGGTGTCATTGCATATTTCCAAATAAACAGTACCGCTATTGTCACTAGAGCCATTATCCACATCAGGTGCAGTAATTGTTGCATTTCCAGAGGCATCTAATACTATAGTGATATTTTGGCAATTTGCTGTAGGAGCTGTAAGGTCAATTGTAGATGCCTTTACTAATAAGAATCCTCTATTGATATCACTAATAACAATATTTCCACTATCAAAGTATGGATAAACGCTCCAAGCACCACTAAAGTTTGCGCTGTTACTTCCAGGATAACTATCAAAGTAGCCCTCTTCCGATATAGAGCCGCCGGCAATATTGGTTAAGTCAAAAACTCGAAGTCCAGCTCTATAGCTCGCCATATAGTACTTTGTTCCTCTGGTATATCCATTGTGGTCAATTGCTGGAGTAGTTCCAAAATGTTCAAAATGAAATTGAGGGTTGTCTAAATCTTCGAAATCAAAGACTATTGTTCTTGTATTAAATCCACTTCCTAATTCATCTGTTTCATCGCCAAGAATAAAATAGCGTTCGTCTTCCGTGAACCAACCTTGGTGGGAATACCCAACATTTGAATAGGATATAGTTGCAATATCAACAGGGTTGGCTTTGTCTGTAATATCTGCGATGATAACTTCATCTTCATTACTGCCAATAAGAATTTCTCTTCCACTATAATCCTTATCTGGGCCGCAATATGTTACAATTTGGGCATCATGACTGTAACCATCAACTTCATATCCTCCAGCGGCTATTGGGTTAATTGGGTCTTGAATGTTTACAAAATGAGGGCCTCCATTATATGAGCCGGTTCCAACACCATAAGCATAACCAGTATCTTCATTAATTACAAGATTGTGCGCACTGCCAAAACCATTGTAGTGAGCATCTTCGCTAAATGTAACTGGAGGAGATGTAACCGATCGTAATCTTGTTAAATCAAAAACTTGCATCCCGTGGTTATTCGCTTCACTTACTACAAATGCGTGATTATTATATACTTTAATATCTCTCCATGTACTACTTGAAGTATGTGTAGGGAGTTTTCCAAGGTAAATAGGAGTTGTAGGATTTGTAATGTCGATAAAAGCCGTTCCGTTATTTAAACCAACAAGCGCGTATTCGTCTCCATTAGAAGGGTCTGTCCAGCCCCATGAATCATTTCCAGCGTTCGCGTTCATTTGTGCAAGTGAAATGGCAGATTGTAAATCATAGCCATCACAGGAATATGGTCCAGCAGTTCCTCCAGTACAAGGAGTTTGTGCGTTTATAAATGAGAATGAGATAAGTAGGATAGCAAGTAGGGATTTTTTCATTTTTTTAATTCTAGAAATTGATTTTTTTAATTCTTAGTCGGGACAATCTATATTATTTGCAAAAAAAGGAATTTATAAAAGAATAGTAGCGTTTTTTTTGTTAAAAATGAAAAACGAATGCTATTTATGACATGTTTTTTTGCGTTTTTCTATTGTTTGTTCTTCTGAAAAAGTACATTAACTACTTTTTTTTACGATAAAGAGTCCGTAGTTCATGTCGCTAATAATGATATGCCCACTTTCGAAAAAAGGATAAACGTTCCAGGCTCCTCTGAAAGCTGCCGCATCGAAGAGATTGTGAGTGTCAAAATATCCGACTTCAATAAGGTTTCCATTTGCAATATCTGAAATGTCAATAACGCGCATTCCAGCTGTGTAATTTGCTAAATAATAGCGGTCACCTTTTACATAACCATTATGATCTATCGCCGGCGTTGGTCCGAAGTATTCTACTTTCAAATTTGGATTATCTAAATCTGTAAAATCGAAAACGATGGTTCTAGTAGTAAATCCATAGGTGGTTTCATCTAACTCATCGCCTACTAGGAAATAAGTATGGTCTTCAGTAAACCAACCTTGATGCGTATACGCCGTTTGCCCGTAACCAATGGTTGATAACTCAATAGGATTGTTTTTATTCGAAATATCTACAATAACAACTTCGTTTGCATTGCTTCCTATCAATATTTCTTTTCCCTGATGTTCTGTGTCCGGTCCGTTATAGGTTATCACCTGCGCATCATGGCTGTATGAGCCCAATGCGTATCCGCCTGCGGCAACAGGATTCAAAGGGTCTTGAATATTAATAAAATGAGGGCCACCACCAAAGGTGCCAGTTCCAACAGCATATGCATAACCACTTTCTTCGTTAATTACAATATTATGCGCATTCCCAAATTCAGTATAAACATTATCAGGGCTAAATTCATTGTCTGTACCCGCACCTCTTAGGTGGGTTAGATCAAAAACCTGCATTCCATGACCAGACGCCTCACTTACGATATATGCATGATTTTGATATACTTTAATATCGCGCCAAGCACTTGATGTGGTTTCTGTTTCTAAAAACCCAACGATTACAACATTTTCTATATCTGAGATGTCAATAAACGCCGTGCCACCACTAAGCCCCATGATGGCATATTCTTTTCCAGTATCTGGGTCAGTCCAACCCCAAGAATCGTTTCCACTACCTGCGTCAAAAACGCCGAGTGAAATCTGGTAAACTAGGTCAAAGCCATTACATGGATAGAAAGATCCAGCAAAGCCATTTTCACATGGTGCCGTAATTGGCCCTGCGGCAGGAGGAACTGTTGTATCGTCATCTGTTGGGAATTCATCGGTAGGTGCCTCGTCAGTTGGGTCTGCCTGCGTTGGGTCAACTTTTGGGTCATCCGTAGCACAGGAAAATAAAAAGGCCGACACTAGTAAAAACAGCGCAATTTTCTTCATATAATTCTTTTTTATAGCGATATAAAGGTACTTCATATTTTTTTAAAAACGCGATGCTTCTTATTTTCTGAATTTTGGTTGCGAACCAATTCATAATAATTAGCTAAAAGGGCTTTTAAGTAAGGAGATACCGTTATTTTTGCAAAAAAAATTAATAGCACTTATATGTTTGACAATAAAGACGTTCAGGGAACTGATATTGGGTCACTTGGAGAATTTGGACTCATTGATCACTTGACAAAACATTTCGAAACGCATCAACACTCTACCATTAAGGGCATTGGTGATGATGCCGCTGTGATTTCTTCCGAAGAAAACAAACAAATTGTTGTTACAACGGACATGCTGGTAGAAGGGGTTCATTTTGATTTGGGTTATATGCCTCTAAAGCACTTGGGATATAAGGCAGTTGTTGTGAATTTAAGCGACGTATATGCTATGAATGCTGTGCCTAAACAAATTACAGTATCCTTGGCGGTTTCGAATAGATTCTCCGTGGAGGCATTAGAAGAATTATATGCTGGAATTGCTACTGCGGCCAAAACGTACAAGATTGATGTGATTGGTGGCGATACTACTTCCTCAAATACTGGAATGGTGTTAAGTATAACAGCACTTGGTCAAGTGGAGAAAGATGCTGTTGTTTACAGAGATGGTGCGAAAGAAAATGATTTGCTTGTAGTTTCTGGAGATTTGGGAGCAGCGTATTTAGGTCTACAAGTTTTAGAGCGTGAAAAACAGGTTTTTAAGGTTAATCCAAATGCGCAACCTGATTTAGAGCCTTATTCATATTTGGTTGAACGGCAATTAAAACCGGAAGCTCGAAAAGATATTCCAGCGCTACTTAAGGAGCTTGAAGTTATGCCAAGCTCGATGATTGATATTAGTGATGGATTGTCTTCAGAAATCATACACTTATGTAAAAGCTCGGCTGTTGGGTGTAATTTATACGAAGATAAAATTCCTTTAGACCCACAGGTAATTTCTACTTGCGAAGAATTTAACATGGATAGCACAACAATTGCATTGAGCGGTGGTGAAGATTACGAATTATTGTTTACAGTTGCGCCAGAGGATTTTACGAAAATAAAGGCGAATCCGCATTTAAGTATTATTGGACACATGACGAAAAAAGAAGAGGGGATACATCTTATTACGAGAGCTAACACAAAGATACCCTTGATAGCCCGTGGTTGGAATGCGTTGAAAGAAGATTAATTAAACGGTTGTTTGTTTATGGAAATGGTTTTCAAATAGCAAATGACTTTACTTCCAATACTTGATTAACTTCGGCATACAGTCATCTTTTACAAGTATTTATTTTGAACGATGTTAAATGGGTAGTCTACGTTTAGATTTTTTAGTATAGAAAGCTGCTAATGTACTATTTGCCTTTTTTGAAGCCCGCGTTAGAACTTCAACGTGACCTGAGAAGGTGTCTGTTAATTCACGACCACAATTAGCACATGTGTATTCGCTAATATGATTTGTCACTTTGCGACTGACCGAATAGTCATGGCCTAAGGAGGTGCACAAAATGCGGTAGAGGAATCGATTAGCTTTTAGGGGATTATTCTTCATATATTGAAAATAATTGTTGACTACCAACGTTCTATGTGGTAAAAATAACTATTATTATTCCCAATTCCGTAAGTGGTACTACGTACGAAAACACCTAAATTGTGATTTTTTTTGTATTTCACTTCTCATCAAAATACGATACTAAAGAATATGTGTTTGGTGAGATGTTAACGAATTATTTGTTCCGAAGAAAATAACATACGAAAGGTTAGTTTTACACGACCAAACGCAATGTTTTAATAGTTTCCTCCTTATTTTCTGTGAGTAACATATGTCCGCCTTTAATTTTCATCAAGTGTGTATGAGTAATTTTTGCGACATGTTCAATAGATGCTAAAGGAACAATTGTATCTTCTTCGCCAGCAATAATCCACTTTTCTTTACTAAAATTTTCTAAGACCAATGTTCTATCCGGTCTATCTCTCATCCCCAGATGAGCAGCTTGCAAACCTACAGCCGGGGATTTTAGCGCTTCCAATTTTTGTAGTTCTATTTCCGAAGCAAACCGAATGCGAGCGTTTTCGGTATACAAATTAGTGAGGGACATGCGCACATAACTTTCATTATTTCGTTCTAGTAAGGCTACCGCCCTATTTCTATTTTTTTTACGCTCGTGGTCATCTGCTAGAGAAGTTGAATTTAATAGGATTAGTTTATCGACACCTATCTCAAATAATTCAAGTATTGCTAGAGCAACGTACCCGCCCATAGAATGACCAATAATAGTTGCTGATGGAACGCTAAGTTCATCTAGGATGTGCATAACAACATCAGCCATTTCTTCCATAGTATGAACCTCGCTAAAACAACCACTCTTGCCATGGCCTGGTAAATCGATGGTTACAACTTGGAATGTGCTTTTAAATTCATTTACAACCGCTTGCCACATACTGCTGCTTTCTAGAAAACCATGCAAGAGTATTAAGGCTGGACCCGTTCCACAGGTCTCATAAAAAATTGGGGTATGGCGATAATGCGTGATCATTTTTCTATATTCGAAACAAATATCTCACAATGAGTCACACCAAGCAAACCTTTATTACAGCATTCGCATTGTTCTCCCTTTTTTTCGGAGCTGGAAACTTAATATTGCCTCCTTTTTTAGGTTTTAATGCAGGAACAGATTGGATATGGGTCGCCTTGGGGTTTGCGGTATCTGCGGTTGTTATTCCTGTAATGGCAATTTATGGGCATGCACGCCTACAGGGAACCATGCTCGATTTTGCCAATAAAGTGTCGCCCGTATTTGCAGTGATTTATGCGGTCTTGGTATATGCTATTGCAATAAGTTTGCCTTCTCCACGAACAGCATCCGTGACCTATGAGATGTCTATTCAACCCTATTTTGAGATATCTTCACTTTGGTTGAGCGTGATTTACTTTGCGCTTGTTTTAGTATTTGCGTTAAACAGAAGTAAAATAATAAGTCTAATTGGTAAGTTTTTAACCCCCTTAATAATACTCATCTTACTTTGTATTATCGGGATTGGTCTCTTTGCTGAATTGGAGCCGCTGCGCGCTACCATTTTTGACAACACCTTTACTGAAGGGATTCTAGAGGGCTATCAAACTTTTGATGCCCTTGGGGGTATTGTTGTTGGGGGTGTAATAGTTATTTCTTTGGCAATCCAAGGTAAATTCAATTATGAAGAAAAGAAATCTATGATTGCACGGTCTGGATTGTTGGCCGGACTTGGACTGGTCTTAATTTATGGAGGCCTAATTGCACTAGGCGCTTTTAACAGCGGTATGTTGGATGTAGAAAACAGGACACAGTTGCTAACACTTTTAAGCACTAACACCTTAGGAGATATTGGGACTGCATTCTTAGCTGTACTTGTTGCTTTGGCTTGCTTTACAACGGCTGTTGGGATAGTCACTGGAACAGCAGATTTTGTGAAGGGTATCGCGAAAAATTCGCAACATGCATATACAGTAACGGCAGTTTTAGGGTGTGTTTCAGGCGTTGCCGTTGGACAATTTGATGTGCATTATATTATAAACATTGCCTTACCCGTCTTGATGTTCATTTACCCAATAACCATTGTCCTTATCCTGTTAAACGTGCTTCCAAAACGATTTGCATCGAACTTAGTTTTTAGAACGGTTACTGTGGTTACTCTTGTTTTTAGCATCCCAGATTTTCTCCAATTTTTTGTTACAGAAGGAACTTTAGACGGTATCAACTCATGGTTACCCTTGGCTAAAGAAAGCATGGCTTGGGTATTACCAGCGCTCGTGGTTTTTCTAATAACAAACTTGTTTCAGAGGGTGTTCTCTTCGGAAGAATCTGAGCGTTGAAAAACACTATTATGAATTCATCAAATCCTCAATCTCTTCGACTTCAATAGGAATGTTTCGCATCAAGTTAAACGGTTCGCCACTTCTCTGAATCACTACGTCGTCTTCGAGTCTAATTCCGAAGCCTTCGTCTGGAATATAAATTCCTGGCTCTACGGTGAATACCATATTGGCCTCTATTGGCTCCCAGAGAATTCCGTAGTCATGCGTGTCAAGTCCCATATGGTGAGAAGTTCCGTGCATAAAATATTTTTTGTAGGCTGGCCAATCTGGATTTTCGTTTTGAATATCTGCTTTGTCAATTAGACCTAGGCCTAGCAACTCTGAAGTCATTAATTTTCCAACTTCCACATGGTACTCTTTCCAAAGTGTGCCCGGAACTAGCATTTTTGTGGCGTCATTTTTCACGCGGTTTACCGCATTATACACAGCGCGTTGTCTGTCTGTAAACTTTCCGTTTACAGGAATGGTTCTTGACATATCACTGCTGTAATTGGCATATTCTGCACCTACATCTAATAAAATAAGATCACCCTCCTTACATTGTTGATTGTTTTCAATATAATGAAGCACTGTGGCGTTATTCCCACTTGCTACAATTGGTGTATATGCGAATTTCTTTGAGCGATTGCTTAAGAAGGTGTGCATAAATTCCGCTTCAATTTCAAATTCCCAAACACCAGGTTTTACAAAACCAAGGACACGTCTAAAACCTGTTTCGGTAATGTTACATGCTTCCTGCATCAGGTCTAATTCTATTTGATCTTTCACAGAACGCAGACGTTGTAAGATAGGATTACTTTTTGCCCAGCTATGCGCTGGAAATTTTGCCTTCGTTGCTTTTATAAATCTTCCTTCGCGTGTTTCAGTTTCAACATTTGCTCTGTAGTGTTCGTTGGTGTTGAAATAAATAGTTTCAGCCTGCGTCATTATCTCATAAAACACCTTATCAAACGCCTGCAGCCAATGCACCGTTTTAATTCCGCTTACCGCAAGGGCACCCTCTTTAGTTAGTTTGGCGCCTTCCCAGATAGCAATGTGCTCATTTGTTTCTTTCAGAAATAATACTTCCCGATTACTTGCATCTGGAGCGTCAGGGAAAAGTACAAGGATACTTTCTTCTTGATCTACACCGCTTAAATAAAGGATATCTCTATGCTGCTCAAAAGGCATTGAGCTATCAGCACTTATGGGATACGTGTCATTACTATTAAAAACTGCAAGGCTTTTTGGCTTCATTTGAGCCATAAAGTTTTTACGGTTTTTGATATATAGTTGGCAGTCTATTTGGTGGTATTTCATGATTCTGAATTCTTGATTTCTTCAAAAGTACAGAAATAAAATATCCTTCCCAACGAACTTTGTCATAGGGCGCTAAGTTTTTTTTAGTTTTTGAAAGAATTGTTTAACAGGTCTTGCTAATCTCACTATAAATATTTTGTGAAGCAAGCGTATTTCAGTAAATTAAACCCGTTAAAACAACCAAAAATGAAAAGACTGCTATTTCTATCTGTATTTTTAATTGCTTTTATTGGCTATTCTCAACAACCTGCAACAACTGCTGCTTTGGTTGAACAAGGCCTTCAGCAAAAGGAAGAGCTCATGCAAAACTCACTCGTAAAAAACCTCCCCTTTAAAAATATTGGTCCAACCATTATGAGCGGCAGGGTAGTGGACTTTGCTGTGAATCCTGAAAATCCAATCGAATTTTATGTGGGTTATGCTAGTGGGGGTGTTTGGTTCACGAACAATAACGGAACAACATTTACTCCAGTTATTGACAATAGTCCAACACAGAATGTTGGAAGTTTGGCTGTAGACTGGAAGAGCGGAACCATTTGGGTGGGTACAGGTGAAGTCAATGCTTCACGTTCATCTTACGCTGGAATTGGAGTTCTTAAATCAACAGATAAAGGTGTAACGTGGCAAAATATGGGTTTACGGGATTCACAACATATTAGCAAAGTAATTATCAATCCTAACAATGCGGATGAGGTGCTTGTTAGTGTTGTTGGACATTTATATTCGCTCAATGAAGAACGCGGTGTTTACAAAACAAAGGATGGCGGTTCTACCTGGAGTAAGACATTATTTGTTAATAATCAGTCTGGTATTATTGAAATGGACGCAGACCCAAACAACTTTAATTTGGTGTATGCGTCTTCTTGGGATAAAGACAGGAAGGCGTGGGATTTTCGCGGAAGCGGTAGTGGAAGCGCGATTTACAAAAGCAAAGATGCTGGTGAGACTTGGGTTAAAATGACTAAATCTGGTAGTGGATTCCCAACAGGTGAAGGTGTTGGTAGAATTGGACTGGCTGTGGTTGATGCAAATACCGTTTATGCAATTCATGACAGCCAAGCGAGGCGAGAAGAAGCACTATCTAGCATTGACGGAACAGGTCTTAGCAAGGATGATTTTAGAACAATGACTACATCTCAATTTTTAGCATTGGATGATGACAAACTCAACGGTTATCTTAAACAGAACGGATTTCAAGAAAAATACAAGGCAGCCAATGTAAAGAATATGGTGCGTGGCGGAAGCGCGAAACCTATTGATTTGGCCAAGTACTTAGAAGATGCGAATGCGATGTTGTTTGACACACCTGTGATTGGAGCCGAGGTTTATAAAAGCACAGATGCCGGAAAAACATGGAAGAAAACGCATGAAGGATATTTAGACGGAATTTATTTTAGTTATGGGTATTACTTCGGAAAAGTACACGTAGATCCATCCAATGAAGACGGAATCTATATTTATGGAGTTCCAATTTTAAAGTCGAAAGACGGCGGAAAGACATTTAGTTCAATCTCTGCTCAAAATGTTCATGCAGATCATCACGCTTTGTGGATTAACCCTGAATTGCCAGGTCATTTAATTAACGGAAATGATGGCGGGGTAAATATCTCTTATGATGATGGTGAAAGTTGGATTAAAAATAATGCGCCATCTGTTGGACAGTTCTATGCGATCAATGTAGACAACGAAGCGCCTTATAATGTATATGGCGGGCTTCAAGATAATGGTGTTTGGGTTGGTCCAAGTACGCATGAAGAAAGTATTGGGTGGAAACAAAAAGGAAAGTACCCGTATGAGTCAATTATGGGTGGCGATGGAATGCAAATTCAAATTGATAGCAGAAATAGCGATGTGGTTTACACGGGTTTCCAATTTGGAAATTATTTCAGAATCAATAGGGCGGAAGATAAAACAACCTATATCCAACCAAAGCATGAATTGGGAGAAACGCCATACCGATTTAACTGGCAAACACCTATTTTATTGAGTTCTCATAATCAAGATATTTTATATTTAGGTGGAAATAAACTCATGCGTTCCATGAATCAAGGAACAGATTGGGAAGCAATTTCGGACGATTTAACAACTGGTGGTAAACAAGGAAATGTGGCTTACGGAACATTGACAGCCATTGATGAGTCGTCTTTTCAGTTTGGATTGCTATATGCTGGAAGTGATGATGGGTTGGTTAATATCACTAAAAATGGAGGTGGCAATTGGACAGAAATTTCTGAGACTTTCCCAAAAGATTTATGGGTGAGCCGCGTAATAGCTTCTTCGCATAAAAAAGAAAGAGTTTATGTTACATTGAATGGTTATCGCTGGGATGATTTCAAACCCTATGTTTATCTGAGTAACAACTACGGTGTTAGCTGGACTGCCATTCAAAGTAATTTACCCGCTTCATCGGTCAATGTCATTCGGGAAGATCCGGAGAATGAAAACGTATTGTATTTGGGTACAGATAATGGAGCCTATGTCTCTTTTGATCAAGGAGAAAAATGGGAGGCTTTTTCGGAAGGATTGCCAAATGTAGCAGTACATGATTTGGTGGTTCAAGCAAGGGAGAAAGATTTGGTAGTTGGTACCCACGGACGCTCTATTTATAAAGCTGACATCTCATTATTACAAGGCTTTTCCGAAGAGAATATGAATACTCTGATGCTTGCCGATATTCAAACTGTAAGAGTCTCACGTCGTTGGGGAAGCAAAGGCTTTAATCAATATGGTGATTATTTTGAACCTTCCGTTGGGTTACAATTTTATGCTCCAAATTCTGGCGGCGCTACTATTTCGGTTTCAACTGAAGGAGGAAAAGAATTAAAAAACTGGACCGTTGAGGCGGCTAAAGGAGCGAATGTAGTTGAATATAATGTAAGTCTTTCAGAAAAAGGAATGAAGAATTTGGAGAAGGTTGGGACTAAAGCAAGGGCGGCTTCCAATGGGACTGCGTATCTTCCAAAAGGCACATATCATATTGAAGTTTCTTTAAACGGAATGAACTCAAAGAAGCCTT
>JBLHGH010000041.1:0-12880 GCA_047615425.1 Candidatus Latescibacterota bacterium | reverse complement strand
CTAAAAATGTATCAATGCAGGTTGCTTCAATGGGGGCTACTACTTTGTCTTACAAGGATTTCAGTCCAGAATTTGTTCATTCAGAAACAGAAGCACGTATCGCTGTTATTGAAAAAGAAAATATCGAATTAGGACGTTTAGGCAAAACACTTAAAAATGTTCCTACATATATTTCAAGGGCTCAATTAACAGATACCGTTATGGCAGAAGCTGAAGCATCTGCAAAAGCAGAATTGAAAGCTGAAGGAAAGCCAGAGCAAATCTGGGATAGAATTTTACCTGGTAAATTAGAGCGTTTTATTAGTGATAACACAACGCTTGATCAAGAACAATGTCTATTAGATCAGAACTATATTATGGATGATAAGATGAGTGTTGCAACTTATGTTAAATCCACTGGTGATGTTGAAGTAGCTGGATTTAAAAGAGTTACTTTGGCCTAAATTAAGTTTATAGTATCCTGTTCACTACGAGCAAACGATATCAACATAATATAAATCCGCTTTCATACGTTATGAAAGTGGATTTTTTTGTTTGCAGCAATATAGCTGCGAAAAACATTTATCTAACAACTGTTTGCCGCATACTAAACACCAAACACTTTTTTTCCTTATTTTTACGCCACAAAACGTCACTATGCAATACAAAAGAATCCTTCTAAAACTTTCTGGAGAAGCCTTAATGGGTAAGCGCCAATACGGAATAGATCCAGATCGCCTTCAGGAATATGCTCTAGAAATTAAAGAAATCATTGCAAAAGGTGTAGAAGTAGCTATTGTTATTGGTGGTGGTAATATCTTCAGAGGGCTCACAGGAGAAAGCGGAGGTATGGATCGTGTTCAAGGAGACCATATGGGAATGCTTGCAACCGTAATTAACGGCTTGGCACTGCAAAGTGCTATGGAAGATGAAGGCATCCCAACGCGGTTGCAGAGTGCTATCAAAATTAACGAAGTAGCCGAACCCTTCATTCGCCGTAAGGCTATTAGGCACCTAGAAAAAGGCCGTGTTGTAATTTTTGGTGGCGGAACAGGGAACCCTTATTTTACAACAGATAGTGCCGCCGTACTTCGCGCAATTGAAATAAAAGCAGATGTAATTATTAAAGGAACTCGCGTTGATGGGATATACTCAAGTGATCCTGAGAAAAATGAGGATGCAACAAAATTCGATTTTATTAGTTTTGATGATGTGCTGCGTAAAGGTTTGAAAGTAATGGACACAACAGCCTTTACTTTAAGCCAAGAAAACGAATTACCCATTATTGTTTTTGATATGAATACCAAAGGAAATTTGATGAAAGTTGTTTCTGGAGAGAAGATAGGGACTAAAGTTAATCTATAAGTCTATTTCAGATTGGTATATTTATTGAATTCCGAAAAATAAAAATTTTATCATGGAAGAAGAAATTCAATTCGTAATTGATGGCACTAAAGAGGCCATGCACAATGCGCTAAGGCATTTAGAAAAAAAACTAGCTAACATACGCGCCGGAAAGGCATCACCTTCTATGGTGGCAGGGGTTATGGTGGATTACTACGGAACCTCTACGCCTATTTCTCAAGTAGCCAATGTCAATACTCCTGACGGGATGACCATTACTATTCAACCATGGGAAAGAAACCTTATTTCTGAAATTGAAAAAGGAATTCATATAGCAAATCTTGGATTTAACCCACAGAATAATGGTGACAGTGTTATAATCAATGTTCCTCCATTAACAGAAGAGCGTAGAATAGAATTAGCAAAGCAAGCAAAAGCTGAAGCTGAAGATTCTAAAATTGGAGTCCGTAATGACAGAAAAAACGCCAATAGTGAGATCAAGGATTTAGACATTAGCGATGACTTAAAAAAGAATCTTGAAATTGACGTTCAAAAAATGACGGACAACCATATTAATAAAATTGATGCTATTCTGGAAAAAAAGGAAAAGGAAATCATGACCGTTTAATTGACTCTGCGTTAAACAAAACACAACAAAGCGGCCTCATTGCCGCTTTATTTTTACTTTTATATTTGTTAATGTAACAACTATGCGCATACACACGTTGCTTTTACTACTTCTCCTAGTAGGATGTGCCGCTTTAGCGCAACAACTATCAATTCAAACTAATCTTGATACTTTAAAAACCGCTGAGAAAAGACAAAGCCCATTTAACACAGGCTTCTATCCAGTGGCATTCTTTGATATAGATTTAAAGTATCTAATCAAATACAATAATTACGAAGGCCTTCGTCCCGGAGTAGGTGGAATTACCAACGACAAACTCAGTGAGGTTTACAAAGTTGGAGGCTATTTTGCGTATGGCTTTCGAGACGATGCTAACAAATATAGTGCTGGTGCTAGCGCATTACTTTCACAATCCACAAGCACATGGTTAAGCGTATATTATATAAATGATTTAGGTGAAATTGGAGATTTTAATTATTTGACGGATGACCGCATCTATTCTGTTTTTGAACCAAGATTGGTAAACGTAAAACAGTTTTATACACACCAAACCTGGCAAATTAATCTACAACACAAGTTTTCTAAAAAATTCCTATCTGAAATTAGCCTCTCACGAAGCGGCATAGGTCAAATTGAAAATTATCAATTTGCAAAACACGGCAAAATCTATGAAAACTACGCGCTTTCTGAAGCAAGTATTTCTGTGCGCATTAGCCCAAAAACAAATTCCTTTACAAGAGCGGATGGATACATCGAATACTTTGATGGTTTACCAAAAATAAGTGCGCAAATAACCAAAGGCGTTGGCGGTGTTTTAGGGAGTGACTTTAACTATACAAAATATGGATTAAAGTTTGACTACTATATAAAACATCCCGATCTATCGAGTAGTCATATATTAGTTGAAGGGAACTACGCCGCCGGTGACGCACCCCTCACTCATCTCTTTCACGCATCTCCAAACGCTCCAACCAAGGATGAGATTTTACAAAGGTTTTCGGTGACAGGAAGACGAAGCTTTGAGACCATGTACTTCGGCGAGTTCTTTTCAGATAAACTAGTCACTTTACAACTAAAACACAGCCTTCCGAGTCTCTATATTTCCAAACACTTTCAGCCTGAACTGGTTGTGTTGTCCAAACATGCCCTAGGAGATTTGGATAATCGAGAAAGCCATCAAGGGATTGGCTTCAACACCTTAGATCAATTGTATTCAGAAGCTGGTTTAGAACTCAATAAACTCTTCTTTGGGTTTGGACTTAGTGTGGCGTACCGTTATGGACATTATAACCTTACTGATTTCGAAGACAATATATCCTTTAAATTCACCTTCTACGCAAAATTTTAAGCTATTAAATTTATCTTAAAAGATTCGTTCAACAGCATTAATTCATACCTTTGTTGGGGTTTTATTTTTACAATTTTTGAACAAATTATTCAGTATTGGTTTTTGGAGTGCAGTTGCCAGATTTATTCTTCGGAATAGACTGGGCATACTCATTGTCATTGCAATCATTACGGTCTTCCTTGCCATGCAATGGAAACATATGCGCTTTACTTATACCGAGGCCAATTTGTTGCCGGATGACCATGAAACCAATCTTGAATATCAAAATTTTCTTCAGAAATTTGGCGAAGAAGGCAATCTTATCGTTCTAGGAATTAAAGACAGCCTGCTTTTCACTCCAAAAAAATTCAAAGCCTGGGAATTACTTACGGCAGATCTAAAAAAAGCACCCGAAGTAGAATTAACCCTTTCGGTTTCAGACCTTCAAAAACTTCAAAAAAGAAAAGACACGGCCGCCTTTGAAATGGTGCCGTTTATTCAAGATTCCATTTTGGATACCGAAAAGTTGAAACGCTATCAATACGAGTTATTCAATAAACTTCCGTTTTATGAGGGACTTGTTTTCAGTCCAAACAAAGAAGGGGTTCGTACGGCTATATACCTCAAAAAAGACCTTGTAAACACCCCCGCACGTAAAGATTTTATTGACAAGGTTTTAATTCCGCGTATTGAAGCCTTCGAAAACGAAACTGATATCGTAGTACATACTTCCGGGATGCCATACATCAGGACGCTAAACTCCCAAAACATTATTGATGAAATTGGCATGTTCATCGGAGCGGCTTTAGCCGTAACTTCCATTATATTTTTCTTCTTTTTTAGGTCTTTTAGAGCCACATTAATCTCTATGGCGACCGTAATTGTTGGTGTGATGTGGGCTTTTGGTATCCTTGGACTACTGCATTATGAAATTACGGTTCTCACTGCGTTGATCCCTCCACTTATAATTGTTATTGGAATTCCTAACTGTATTTTTCTTATCAATAAATACCAACAGGAAATTAAAAATCACGGGAATCAAGTAAAATCATTACAGCGCGTTATCACAAAGGTTGGTAATGCCACTTTGATGACCAACGTGACAACAGCATCAGGTTTCGCAACCTTTATCTTGACCAATAGCCAGCTACTAAAAGAATTTGGTATTGTAGCCTCTATAAATATCATCGCGATCTTTTTGTTGAGCTTGTTCATTATTCCAATTGCGTATAGTTATATGGCGGTGCCAAAAAACAAACACTTAAAGCACCTTAATACGCGCTGGATTGGAAGTTTTGTTGACTGGATGGAGCATATGGTTAAAAACCACAAGATTGCAATTTTCGTTGGCGCCATTTTACTTTTATGCGGAAGTATCATAGGGATAAATAACATCAAAATCTCTGGAAGTCTTATCGAAGATATGCCCAAGGGAAAAGAATTCTATACAGATATTAAGTTTTTCGAGCAAGAATATGAAGGCATTATGCCGCTTGAAATTCTAATCGACACCAAACGTAAAAAAGGAGTGATGAAACTCGCGACGCTTAAGCGCATGGAGGAATTGCAAGCCTACATTAAAGAAGTTCCAGAATTCTCTAAGGCGCTATCTGTAACTGAGTTGGTGAAATATTCAAAACAAGCATATTACAACAACAATCCCGATTATTACCAGCTGCCTAATAGCCAAGAACGCACCTTTATTCTATCATACGCTAAGTCTAGTACAAACAGCACCCATTTATTGTCAAGCTATGTAGATAGCACAGGACAGTATGCTAGGATAACAACCTATATGAAAGACACCAAAACGGAACGTTTTGATAGGATTGAAGAAGATTTACGCGCTAAAATCGACAAATTATTTCCGCCAGACAGCTATGAAGTTTCTCTCACAGGAAAAGCGTTGGTTTTTCAAAAGGGAACCAAATACCTCGTCAATAATTTAGTGATATCACTATCGCTAGCCATTTTATTGATTGCTATCTTCATGGCATGGATGTTTCGGAGTCTGAGGATGATTCTGGTATCTCTCATCCCTAATTTATTACCCTTAATTATTACGGCAGGACTAATGGGCATTCTAGGAGTTCCTATCAAACCATCCACCATTTTAGTTTTTAGTATAGCCTTCGGAATATCAGTTGATGATACCATTCATTTTTTAGCGAAATACAGACAAGAACTCATCGCAAATAACTGGAAAATTAAAAAATCTGTCTATGCGGCGCTTCGCGAAACAGGCGTGAGTATGTTTTATACGTCCATCGTCCTGTTCTTCGGGTTCTTGGTGTTTACGATTTCTAGCTTTGGAGGAACCGTGGCATTAGGCGCTTTGGTATCGGCAACCTTGCTTTTTGCCATGCTTACCAACTTATTACTACTCCCTACTTTGTTGCTATCGCTTGAGCGCAATATTGCCAACAAAGAGACCTTAAAAAAACCTTCCTTACAAATTATTCCTTCAGAAGAAGACGGTGATGAGGTTGAGGAATATTTGAATTAACTCTGAATCAAGTTCAGAGTGACAATAAATTACGCCTTGTCATACTGAACTTGATTCAGTATTGTCATTCCGAGCTTCACTCGGAATCTACACTTCAATCTTCACAAGACTCTCTTACAAGCCTGAACAAAGAAAATGAACAGAAAAAATTCACGTTTCTGAATTAAAAAGTATCTTTGTTTTTTAGAAAAAACACAGCATGAATCATACTGAAATCAAGACCTTACTTAAAAGCGAGCCATCTGCACAAGAGGTGATTATCAAAGGTTGGGTACGCTCATTTAGGAGCAATCGTTTTATAGCTTTAAACGACGGCTCAACAATCAAAAACCTGCAATGCGTTGTTGATTTTGAAGCCTTCGAAGAAGACGTACTCAAGAAAGTTACTGTTGGTGCTGCCATTGCAGTTTCCGGGCTACTAATAGAAAGCCAAGGGCAAGGGCAAGCAGTAGAAATCCAGACGAACAAAATAGAAATATTAGGTGAAGCAGATCCTGAAGAAGTAAAGCTCACCATTCTATCACCTAAGCGTCACTCACTAGAAACATTACGTGAACAAGCCCACTTGCGTATTCGAACCAATACGTTTAGCGCAGTCATGAGATTGCGTTCTAAGTTAGCGTTTGCAGTTCATGAATACTTTCAAAACCATGGTTTCAACTATATGCATGCGCCAATCATTACAGGAAGTGATGCTGAAGGTGCCGGTGAAATGTTTCGGGTAACAGCATTGGATGGAAAGAATCCTCCGCTCGATGCTGATAACAATATTGACTTTAAAAAAGACTTTTTCGAAAAAGAAACTAATCTTACCGTAAGCGGCCAATTAGAAGCTGAGACCTACGCCATGGGATTGGGAAAAGTATATACGTTCGGGCCTACATTCCGTGCTGAAAATTCGAATACATCCCGTCACTTGGCGGAATTCTGGATGATAGAACCGGAAGTTGCCTTCTGTGATTTGGACGGCAATATGGACCTTGCAGAGGACTTCATTAAATACGTAATAAAATTCGCAATTGACAATTGTGGAGACGATTTAGAATTCCTCGAAAATAGATTACTTCAGGAAGAAAAGACGAAGCCACAAGCAGAACGCAGTGAAATGACACTTCGAGAAAAATTGCAGTTCGTTTTAGAAAACAATTTTAAACGTGTAAGCTACACGGAGGCAATTGATATTCTAAAGCGTTCTAAACCAAATCAGAAGAAAAAATTTAAATACATCATTGACGAATGGGGAGCAGATTTACAAAGTGAACACGAGCGCTTCTTAGTTGAAAAACACTTTAAATGCCCTGTAATCTTATTTGACTACCCAGCTGAAATTAAGTCGTTTTATATGCGCCTTAATGATGATGGAAAAACGGTACGTGCCATGGATGTGCTATTTCCGGGTATTGGAGAAATTGTGGGTGGTTCTCAACGTGAAGAGCGGTATGACGTGCTTAAACAGAGAATGGAAGCCATGGGAATTCCGCAGGATGAATTGTATTGGTATTTAGATCTTCGAAAATTTGGCACAGCTGTGCACAGTGGTTTCGGTCTTGGGTTTGAACGTCTGGTGTTGTTTGTAACAGGTATGAGTAATATTAGAGATGTAATACCTTATCCAAGATCCCCTGGAAACGCTGCATTTTAATATGTGCTAAATGAAAATTGGAACGCTATTTTTGATGCTTTAGTTTCTTGTTTCGCACTCCGTGATTCACACATTGTGCATGAAACAAATTATCACAAGTTTATATTAAACCTGACCACTTCCTATCGTATGTAGTTGGATTTCTTTAAATTTATAAGAACGAATAGATTAATGCTTAAACAACAGCTCAGTTTTAAATTATCTCAAAAACTTTCTCCTCAGCAAATTCAGCTGATGAAGTTAATACAATTGCCTACACAGGCTTTTGAGCAACGCATTTCACAGGAAATGAATGAGAATCCGGCGCTTGAAGGAGGTAAAGATGATGATGACGATTATGATGAAGACTTTGGAGACACCTATGAAGAGGATTATGATGATGGAAATGAAGTAATTGAGACGGATATTAATGTTGACGATTACCTAAGTGATGATGAAACGCCGAGCTATAAATTGTCTGCGAATAACTACAGTGCAGATGATGAAGAAAAGCAGACGCCTTATGCTTCAGGAACATCTTTCAACCAACACTTATTACAGCAATTAAGCACCTATCGTCTGGATGAAGAAGAAGAAGAAATTGCACTATTTTTAGTAGGTAGCGTTGACGAAAGTGGCTACATAAGACGTGAGACACAAGACATTGTTGATGATTTGGCATTTACACAAAACGTATATACTTCCGAAGATAAAATTGAGAAGGTACTTCAAATAGTACAGGGCCTTGAGCCTTCTGGCGTTGGGGCACGCGACTTACAAGAATGTCTTCTTTTACAATTGAAAAGAAAAACACCTAATGAGCAAGTGACGCTCGCGACGCATTTGATTGAAGATTCATTTGATCACTTTTCTAAGAAACATTACAAAAAATTAATTTCAAAGTTTGACATTTCCGAAGATCAACTCCGTGATGCCATACATGAAATAGAACACCTCAATCCAAAACCTGGTGGGACCTATTCTGGAAATACCAGAATGGTGGAGCACGTAATTCCTGATTTTGCGATTAAAATCGTTGATGGCGAATTGGACCTTACCTTAAATGGCAGAAACGCGCCGGAACTTCATGTTTCTAGAGAGTATACTAATATGCTTAAGGGTTATAAAGAAGCAAAGGACAAGTCTAAATCCCAAAAAGATGCTGTTCAATTTATAAAACAAAAACTAGATGCAGCCAAGTGGTTTATAGATGCAATTAAACAGCGTCAACAGACACTTTTTATCACAATGAATTCGATCATGTATCACCAGCAAGAATTTTTTTTAAGTGGCGATGAGCGTAAGCTAAAGCCAATGATTTTAAAAGACATTGCTGATAAAATAAAAATGGATGTCTCCACGGTTTCTAGAGTAGCCAATAGCAAATATGTGGATACACCTTATGGAACCAAACTTATTAAAGAGTTCTTTAGTGAGTCCATGAAGAATGACCAGGGGGAGGATGTTTCGACAAGAGAGATTAAGAAAATTTTAGAAATTACTATTGGGGAGGAAAACAAGCGAAAGCCTTTAACTGATGATAAGCTCGCGCAAATTCTTAAAGAAAAAGGATATCCCATAGCTCGAAGAACAATCGCCAAATACCGTGAGCAACTTGATCTGCCAGTTGCCCGCCTTAGAAAAGAGATTTAATGAAGTATTTTCTTCGTTTTGCCGCTTACCTTTTCCATCCGCTTTTGATGCCTTTAGCAGGGGTAATAATCTACTATTGCATTACACCACGATTTAATGATGAAGATTTAATTAAATCGACCGTTTTTGCTATTGCAACAATCACGCTTCTTATACCTCTCATTGCTTTTTTTCTTCTGAAAAATTTAGGCGTTTTAGGATCCATTGAGTTGCCTAATGTTAGGGAGCGTAAAATCCCTTTAATGATTCAGTGTTTATTGCTTCTTTTAATTCTGAAAGTGATTTTCAACCCATACGAATCCCCAGAATTATACTTTTTCTTTGTAGCTATTTTATTTTCGTCTTTGGCTGCCTTACTTCTTGGTTTAGTAAAATTTAAGGCTAGTTTACACCAAATGGGCATTTCAGGACTTACCATGTTCATTATTGCTCTAAGCATATACTATCAAGTAAATATTCTCTTCGGAATTGGCTTCTTCTTTTTTGCAAATGGTTGGGTTGCATCCTCGAGACTGCATACCAATTCCCATACCTATTCAGAATTAGCCATCGGATTTTTTATAGGTGTAATACCTCAAATTATTGTGCTGAATTTTTGGCTATAAAATGTAGAAAATTAACCCTAGTTTTAAACTTCGGAAGTCAACTTTAGAGCCATTTGTAGTAACTGCATCTTTAAAAAAGGGATTGATTGAATAATTCGCATAGAAATTAATCTTACTGTATCCAAAACTTAAAGTCGTGTTTAATCTAACGCGATCGTACTCTGGAATATCCGTTTGATTCACGGTATTGCCCTTTTGCACAAAAGCAGCTTTATACCAATAGGTATAACCCACCCTAACACCCGCATACACCCGCCAAAAACTATAATCCTTTGCTGTTGACGATCGCCATCTAAATTCAATTGGAGCTTCAATGACGGCAGTGCTAAATCTATTGCTATCAAAAACCACATTGATATCATTGTTACTAAGCCCTGTGAATATAGTGTTTTGATCTGCTGTCTCACCAATAAAGAGTGTGCTTCCGTATTGATCAAAAGAAACACCCGCTCCCAAAGCGATAGCGAGTGTGCGGTTTTTATTGATGGGCATGTCTCTTAGGTAACCAAATTGAATACCTCCAGAAAGCCCTCTTAATTTTATATCTGATGGAGCACTATTAATTAAATTGTACGTGATGCCAACATAAAATTGATCCTCTCGATATTTTGTATCCCCGGCATCCACGCTAAAAGTTTCCTGCGCTATTGCCGTGACGGTTACAAAAACCATGCACCAAGTGAACATCAATTTAAAGCGAAGCGCCATAGGCTAAAGATAAACGTAATTATGAGATGTAAAAACAAAAACGCCTTGAACCGGAAATCCGAAACAAGGCGCTTTTTGAAGTTTATACGAACGCTTAGTTATCGTTTTTGTTAACAGGCGCTGCAATATAAATAAGCTTAAGCATATTTAGTAAGCGTAGCTCTTGTTTAATATCCGTTACAAGACCCGTATTGGTTTCTTCATCAACTTTTAAAGCCACCATCACTTTATCTTGTAATTCGGGAAGTAGTTTACGTCTACTTTCTTCCAGGGCATATTTAAGATTAGCTACTTCAGTATACTTATCCCCTATTTGGATTTTTCCTTCTTTACCATACATACTTTCATAGCGAGCACTCGGCTTACCAGCATAAATATAAACAGAACGATCTTTCTTTAATTTTTCAACCTGATCTGCCTGAGGTAGTATTTGTTTTACCAACAGATTATCTTGTCGTAAAACTGTTACTACCATGAAGAAGAACAATAACATAAAAACGATATCCGGTAAGGATGCCGTATTTACAGCGGGTAATTCACCGCCTTTTTTCTTATTAAATTTTGACATAGTCTATTTTTTTAACTACCCGATTTTTTTGGTTCCGCCTCCGAAAGTTTCAATGGAAATAATTTTTGTATACTTTCCATTTTTTCCTGATTAGCACCTTCAAAGGATCTACCTTCATCAAATACTTTTTTAACTTCTGTAAACTTCCATCCATACATACGCTCTGATTCTCTATCACGCAGGAAATTATAAGCAGCAACCAACTCATTCTGAACCCGAATGTACATCCCGTAAGATGTCAATCGGTCATTTTGAACTGATATTACAGCCTTATCTGGATTATCTGAAGACGCAGGATCTCTTTTACCTTTACAGTAATTACAGTGCTCAGCGTTTCCAGCCAGCGCTCCACCATTGTCAAGGAATTCGATAGCTGCTTGACGCAGGTCCTTTATGTCCATCAGTTCTTCTTCCACCAATAGCTGATCGCTCTTGTTCACATTTACAATGAACAAATTCTTTTGCTTAATAATTGGTGGCTTTTCGGTAGGAGGCTCAATAGGAGGCAATTGTCTTGCTATACCCTTGTCTTTTTCAATAGTTGTAGTAACCAAGAAAAAGATAAGTAGTAAGAAGGCAATGTCTGCCATAGACCCCGCATTTACTTCGGGTGATGCTCTTCTAGCCATATTACTTAATTAATTTTTTAATTCCACTGAATACCATGGCACCTATGGCCATGATGCCAAGTATATAAAACGCATAGAGACCAGCCCCTACCCATCTTGAACTACTTTCAGAAATCACTTTATCATCTACTAATGGCAACCCTTCTATACTGCCAGAAGCCATTACGAAGGATATAACTCCTATTAATAAAAAAAGTCCAACTGAGATAAGCGTCTTTTTTAGATTACCCGCGAAAATTCCTATCAGCACAAATACTAGTACAAATAAAAGAACCAATGCGAACATAATATATGCTACATACATGAATCCGTCAACACCTTCACCCGTCTGCTCGATAACCGCATCTCCCTTACTCACCAACATTGCAAAAAATACAATGCCTATTGAGCTCAGAACAAGCGCTACGATTTTTAAAATTTTATGTAAACCCATTTCTTGGTGCTTTTAAATATTACTTTTTATTTTTGTAGTCTACCAACATATCAATTAATGTGATAGAAGAATCTTCCATGCTATTTACAATGCTATCAATTTTAGCAATGATATAATTATAGAAAACTTGAAGGATAATAGCAACGATCAAACCGAATACGGTTGTTAAAAGTGCTACTTTAATACCTCCTGCTACAAGTGACGGGTTCATATCACCAGCTGCTGCAATTTTATCAAATGCACTAATCATACCTATCACAGTTCCCATGAAACCAAGCATCGGTGCAAGTGCAATAAATAAAGACACCCAAGAAACATTTTTCTCAAGCTGTCCCATTTGAACACCTCCATAAGCTACAATCGCCTTTTCAGCGGCCTCAATACTTTCGTCTGCGCGCTCTAAACCTTGATAATAGATAGATGCAACAGGTCCTTTCGTATTTCTACAAACCTCTTTAGCAGCTTCAATACCACCACTATTTAATGCATCTTCAACATCCTGAGCAAGTTTCTGAGTGTTGGTAGTTGAAAGGTTTAAGAAAATAATTCTTTCGATAGCAATTGCTAACCCAAGAATAAGACAAAGAAGTACAATCCCCATAAATGATGGACCTCCTTCTACGAATCTTTCCTTTAATACCTGATGAAAGCTCTTCTCATCTGCTGTGTCTGCCGCTCCTTCATCTTGAACTACAGTCACGTTTGTTGCAGTAATAATTGTTTCTGCAGTTGATGCATTATAAGATGCGGCTGCATTTGCGTTGATGGTTCCCGCAAAAACTAGTGCGGCAATTGCCATAATGGAAAATAATTTCTTCATTGCTATCGACTTAAAGTCTGTTTTTAGTTAAAGGTTTAAAGATATAAAAATATTTAGTA
>JBLHGH010000040.1:0-12943 GCA_047615425.1 Candidatus Latescibacterota bacterium | reverse complement strand
TAAAGTAAAATACGAAGGAAAAAAGCCAGTCTAAAAGATTTGGTTTTATCCTCGTTCACGAGTATACTCTTCAATTGCTTGTTGACTTGCGGTGTTGGTCCTGGCACATGCCTGGGGACAATCCAGTGTGCTTATTTTAAATTTCTTTGAATCCAATTTAGATGTGTCATAATGAGCTTGGTTGGAGCTAATTTATCATTTTCTTCAATCAAGTTAAATTTAACACTTCAAATACTGGTGAAACCCTGTCATTTCTTCCGCTTAATATTGTTAAACAATACAATACTTCTAAAGGTTGCAGCGATTTTTTTAAACGAAACTTTACTAACAAAATAGCTGTATTATTGTTAATTACTTTGTCTTAGATGTATTTCTGGTGTTTGCTCTAAAGACTATATTTAACGACTATTCACACGTTTTATGTCAGATACAAAATATACCGAAGATAATATACGATCCCTCGATTGGAAGGAGCATATTCGTATGCGTCCCGGCATGTATATTGGAAAGCTGGGAGATGGTTCTTCACCCGATGACGGAATCTATATTTTGCTAAAAGAAGTACTTGATAACAGTATCGATGAATATGTGATGGGCGCAGGTAAGACCATTGAAATACGCATCAAAGATAGAGAAGTTAAAGTGCGTGATTTTGGTCGTGGAATTCCGCTAGGGAAAGTTGTGGATGTTGTTTCTAAAATGAACACGGGTGGGAAGTATGATAGTAGAGCTTTTAAAAAATCTGTTGGCCTTAACGGAGTTGGTACCAAAGCGGTAAATGCGTTGTCTTCCTTTTTTAAGGTTGAATCCATTCGTGATAACCAAACCAAATACGCCGAGTTCTCTCAAGGGGAGCTGAAAGTTGATTCAGTAGCGGAGGAGAGTTCGAAGCGCAAAGGAACTAAGGTTACCTTTATTCCGGACGAAGAGATCTTCAAGAATTTCAGGTATAGAAACGAGTATATCGCTAAAATGTTGAAAAACTATGTCTATCTCAACCCGGGATTGACAATCGACTTCAATGGTGAAAAATTCTTTTCTGAAAATGGATTAAAAGATCTTCTTGAGGATAATATTTCTAAAGAAGATATGCTATATCCCGTAATCCATTTGCGGGGAAGTGATATAGAATTGGCTATTACGCATAGTAAGACCCAATACAGCGAAGAATATCACAGTTTTGTGAACGGACAGAATACCACACAAGGTGGAACACATCAAGCAGCCTTTAGAGAAAGTTTGGTAAAAACCATTCGTGAGTACTACGGAAAGAACTACGAAGCCAGTGATATCCGAAAGTCCATTGTTTCTGCTATTAGCATCAAAGTGACAGAGCCCGTTTTTGAGAGTCAGACAAAAACCAAGCTAGGATCAACAGATATGGGTGATGGTTTACCTACGGTTAGAACCTTCATCAACGATTTTATAAAGACGCAACTAGATAATTATCTTCATAAGCATGCAAGCGTAGCCGAAGCCTTGCAGCGCAAGATTATGCAGGCAGAGCGGGAGCGGAAGGAATTGAGCGGGATTCGTAAACTTGCGAAGGATAGAGCTAAAAAATCAAACCTCCACAATAAAAAATTACGGGACTGTAGAGTGCATTTGGGTGATACCAAAAAAGAACGAAACCTCGAGTCTACTTTATTCATAACAGAGGGAGATAGTGCGAGTGGAAGTATTACCAAGAGTCGGGATGTAAACACTCAGGCGGTTTTCAGTCTGAAAGGAAAGCCTTTGAATAGCTATGGGCTTTCAAAAAAGATTGTTTATGAGAACGAAGAATTCAATTTGCTTCAAGCAGCATTGAATATTGAAGAATCCATGGAGGATCTTCGTTATAACAACATTGTGATTGCAACGGATGCCGATGTGGATGGAATGCACATTCGGTTATTGCTAATCACCTTTTTTCTTCAGTTTTTTCCTGAAATGATTAAAGAAGGGCATCTGTATATTTTGCAAACACCGCTTTTCCGTGTTCGGAATAAAAAGGAAACCATCTATTGCTATTCCGAAGACGAACGCAGGGACGCTATGGAGAAGCTAAAGCCAAAACCTGAAATCACCCGATTTAAGGGGCTTGGTGAGATTTCGCCAGATGAATTTGTACATTTTATCGGTGAAGACATTCGGTTAGATCCAGTGATGTTAGATAAAGCGATGAGTATTGAAGAGTTGCTTTCGTTCTACATGGGTAAAAATACACCAGATAGACAGAAATTTATAATAGATAACCTGAAGGTTGAATTGGACAGAGTTGAAGAATAAGCAAATGATAAAAAAAGGAGCTAAGGCCATGTTGCTAGCGGGAATTTTATTACTTGTCTTGACGGGGTGTGAAAAAATGAATGATAATGATGATTGTGATTCCGTGACACCTGTGTGTTCGTGCGCCTATATCGGCATTGTCGATAGTGAAGGAAATTCTTTGTTAGGAGCTGATAATGTTTATGATCCTGCAGAAATTAGTTTATCAAATGAAGGACAGCTTATTGAGTTGATTGAGGATGATCTTGGAAGAGACGACCTCTATTTGAGGTTCTTTTTTGGTGAGATGGTATCTGGAGAAGATTATTTATTACAGCTCAATGAAACGGAAACAGACATACTGAACTTGGAAATTACTGAGAATATAGGACCATGTTTTACGACATATACTATTCAAAAATTTAATTTGAATGGAACAGAGATAATCGCCGTCGAAGAAGTCTATTTGATTGAGAAATAACTATGAGTGAAGAATTAGGCAATAACGAAGAAGAATTAAATACAGGTCCAGATTACCTGGGAGAAAACGAAGATTCTTCTGGTGAGACTATAACCAAGGTTACAGGCATGTTCCGTGATTGGTTCCTAGACTATGCTAGTTATGTGATTTTGGAACGTGCTGTTCCTGCAATTGAAGATGGCTTTAAGCCTGTGCAGCGTCGTATTATGCACTCCATGAAGGACTTGGATGATGGCAGGTACAACAAAGTAGCAAATATTGTTGGGCACACCATGCAGTATCACCCACACGGTGATGCTAGTATTGCAGATGCCATGGTGCAAATTGGGCAGAAAGATTTGCTAATTGACACGCAAGGAAACTGGGGGAATATCTTAACAGGAGACAGAGCCGCCGCTTCACGCTATATCGAGGCTAGATTATCAAAGTTTGCATTGGATGTAGTGTACAACCCAAAGATTACTGGCTGGCAGTCTTCCTATGATGGAAGAAGAAAAGAACCTATCAATCTTCCTGTAATGTTCCCAATGTTGCTTGCGCAAGGGGCAGAAGGGATTGCTGTTGGGCTCTCAACAAAAATATTGCCACATAATTTTTTAGAGCTTATAGATGCGTCAATAAGACATTTACAGGGTAAACAATTCACCATAATGCCAGATTTTCCAACAGGCGGAATTGTTGATATCACCAACTATAATGATGGTTTACGTGGCGGGAAGGTGAGAAGCCGTGCACGCATTAATCAGCAAGATAAAAACACCTTGGTAGTTACCGAGATCCCTTTTGGTTCCAATACATCATCCCTTATTGATTCTATCTTAAAAGCGAATGACAAGGGAAAGATCAAGATTAAAAAAATTGAAGACAATACGGCTGCAGATGTTGAAATTTTAATTCACATTCCTAGTGGGATATCACCCGATAAGACCATAGATGCGCTTTATGCGTTTACCAATTGCGAAACATCTATTTCTCCTTTAGGTTGTGTTATTGAAGACAATAGGCCTTTGTTTGTTGGTGTTTCTGAAATGCTGCGGCGTTCAACAGATAGAACAGTTGAGCTATTGAAGAGCGAATTGGAGATTCAATTACAGGAACTCGAGAATCAATGGCATTTCGCTTCCTTAGAGCGAATTTTTATAGAAAACAGAATCTATCGTGACATCGAAGAGGAAGAAACTTGGGAAGGTGTTATTAGTGCAATTGACAGAGGGCTGAAGCCGCATACCACGCATTTAAAGCGAGCGGTAACTGAAGAAGATATTGGGCGACTTACAGAAATTCGTATAAAACGTATTTCAAAATTTGACATAGAAAAAGCACAGCAAAAGATTGATTCACTAGAAGATGGGATTGCTGAGGTAAAGAATCACTTGAATAACTTAATCACATATTCTATAGACTATTTCAAACGTCTAAAGAAAGAATATGGCGAAGGAAAAGAGCGAAAAGCTGAGATACGTGTATTCGATGACATTGAAGCCACCAAGGTTGCTATAAGGAATACAAAGCTTTACGTAAATAGAGAAGAAGGGTTTATTGGCACCAGTTTACGCCGTGATGAGTATGTGACAGATTGCAGTGACATTGATGATGTCATTGTTTTTACTGAAGATGGGAACATGATGGTTACTAAGGTAGGGGCAAAAACCTTTATAGGTAAAGGGATTCTGCACGTTGCTGTGTTTAAAAAGAAAGACAAGCGTACTATTTACAATATGATATATAAGGATGGACTGAAGGGTGCGACTTATGTAAAGCGTTTTGCGGTAACCTCAATTACACGTGATAAAGAATACCCTTTAACTAACGGCGCTAATGGATCTAAGGTCTTGTACTTTACAGATAATCCGAATGGAGAAGCTGAGGTGGTTACTATCTTGTTAAGGCAAAGTGGAAGCGTTAAAAAATTGAAATTCGACTTGGATTTTTCAGATTTACTCGTGAAGGGAAGGGCTTCAAAAGGAAATATTGTCACTAAATATGCGGTTAAGCGAATTGAGCTTAAGGAGAAAGGTCTTTCTACACTGAAGCCGCGTAAGATATGGTTTGACAATACGGTGCAGCGACTCAATGTGGACGGTCGAGGAGAGCTTTTGGGTGAATTCACAAGTGAGGATAGGTTGTTAATTGTGCGTCAAAAAGGATATGTTAAGACGGTTATTCCAGAGATGACACTTCACTTTGATGATGATATGATTATCATGGAGAAATGGATTCCGAACAAACCCATATCGGCTATCTACTGGGAAGGTGAGAAGGAGTTGTTCTACGTTAAGCGCTTCTTGATAGACAGTCCAGATAAAAATGAATACATTACAACGGAGCATCCTAAATCTTATTTAGAGCAGGTGTTTACGGACTACAAACCTGTTGTTGAAGTTGTTTTTGCCAAAAAACGTGGACAGGAAAGACAGGAGGGTCTCGAAATTAATGTGGAAAAGTTTATCTCTGTCAAGGGGATAACAGCAATGGGGAATCAACTTACCAAAGAAAAGGTGTTGGAGATAAACGCAATTGAATCATTGCCATATGATGCTCCAGAGGAAGTGATTGCGGAAGAGATTGACGTTATTGATGAGGAAACTGTTGCTGCTTCTGAAACTCCTACTGTAGCTAAAGATGAAAGTGAGTCAGCGGCAAGCGCGAAGATCGAAAAGCCCACAAATAGACCGGATACAGATGATGCTGGGAAAGATGAGCCTCCTTTAGATGAAGGTGGGCAGGCGTTGTTGTTTTAGGTAGAGTCATTCAAAAAAAAACAGTATGAGGAGTTTCTTTTCTGAGTTTAAGAATTTTGCAATTAAGGGAAATATGGTCGATATGGCCATTGGTATCATTATGGGTACTGCTTTTAACAACGTCGTGAATGTAATCGTGAAGAAGATATTCATGCCGCCTCTTTTTCTCTTGACAAATCAGGTGGAGTTTGCGCAACAAAAATGGATACTTAGGTCTGCGAACGAACTTAGGGACGAGGTGTCAATTGGTTATGGTGAGCTAATTGAAGTGCTTATTGACTTCATGATAATAGGCCTAACTGTTTTCGCGGTTGTGAAAATGATGAATCGTTTCCAAACAAAAGCGGAGGATCCTAAAAATAAAGACGTAGTAACGCCTAAGGATATTGAGTTGCTTTCTAATATCGAGCGCTTGTTAGAGGAACAAAATGAATTATTGAAGAAGGGATAGTTTTTCTTCCATCTGCTAGCTATTGCTCAGTCTTTCAGAAGTCCCTTTCGAAGCGTTTTTAGATACAAACCTTCTATTTTTTCCCGTGCCCAAGGTGTTTGCCTAAGGAAAGTGAGGCTCGAATTCATAGATGGGTTTTCTATAAAACACCGTATACGAACCATTTGTGATAAGCCTGACCAATTGTAAGTAGCAACAAGTTGTTCTAGCATCATTTTAAGTGTAATGCCGTGTAAGGGGTTTTTAGGTTGCGTTTTTTTACCTTCTTTTTTCTGAAAAATGCCAAACAACTCATCTCCTTGACGTTCGTCAATCGAATTGTTACAAGGCTCAAAGCTAGTGACGTCGAAATACGGACTCAAATACCCTTCATATTCCTTTTGTGACCCACCAAACGGTCTTTTTTCCATATCGTCAGTGAGCGGATGGTTAAACCACAGGCCTACGAGCTGTCCTTTTGGCACTAGGAGGGATGCAATCTTTGTAGCATATTTCACTCGGTTCATCCCTGTGGGAATCAATGAGCAGAAAAAAGTTTGTTCAATGATGAGATTGTATTTGCCTTTGTGTTTGAAAAAGTCTTGATGGTGAATATGAGCTTTTGGAAAGTCGGGGTTTAGTTCAGCAAATTGCTTTAAGGGAATATCTGAAATATCTAGAATATGTACGTTGCTAAAACCCTGTTGATGCAGGTAGGCTGCTTCGTAGGCGTTTCCAGCGCCTGGGATTAGAATAGTGACTGCTTTGTTGTCAAGTTGCTCAAAATAGCTTAAAAGTGGTCGAGAAGCCGATCCAATGTCCCATGCCGTGCTTGCTTCGAGGTAGCGGTTTGACCAATATGCTTGCTCATCTTTTATTTGTTCTTCCTTCAAGATTTCAATTGTAATTGCCGAACACCTTCGTAAACTACTATGCTTACAGCGTTGGCTAGGTTTAAACTTCTAATATGTTTGCTGTGAATCGGAATTTTATATACTTGCGCCGCATGTGCTTCGGTTAACTCCAAAGGTAAGCCAACAGATTCTTTTCCGAAGATAAAAAAATGGTTTTCGGTGAATGGGATTTCCCAATGTGGTTGCTTTCCGTTACTGGATAAGAAAACCATTTCTTTGTCATGGTGTTGTTCCATGAAGGCTTCTATGTTCTCATAAATATGCAGGGAGACGTGTTTCCAGTAATCAAGACCAGAACGCTTAACGCGCGAATCATCCAGTGAGAACCCAAGAGGTTTTACCAAATGCAAATGGCATCCTGCAGCCAAGCTTAGTCTACCAATGTTACCGGTATTGTTTGGAATTTCGGGTTCAACAAGCACAATATTGAGTGGCATAATAGCGGGGTTTAAGAAATTAATTGGTTAGCTAACGGCTTAATGATTCTGGCAAACAGCACTGGTTCTTGTTGGTGAACGTGTTCATTTGTGCGGAACACGCCTTTTGTTTTGGTGATTAATTTGTCTATCTCTGTTTCAGACATATTTTGGTGCTTTATTAGGCGGTTATTTATCGCCGTTATTTTCCGGTAGGTTTGAAACTACACTAGAGGTGCGTTTACGATAACGCATATTAAGAAACTCAATAAAGAGTGAAAATGCTATGGTAAAGTATAAGTATCCCTTTGGAATGACGCCAACTCCCTCGCCAAAGATTTCTAGATGCGATAAGTGTGCACCCTCAGCAATAAGCATAAAGCCAATAAGAATCAAAAACGCAAGCCCTAATAGCTGGACCGTTGGGTGATTATTAACGAAGCGGCCTACTGGATTTGCGAATATCATCATGATTATAACAGACACAACCACGGCAATAATCATGATGATCAAGGCGTCTGTAGGGTTGTCGCTAATTCCATTAGTCATTCCAACCGCTGTTAAAATTGAATCAAATGAAAACACGATATTGATAATGCAGATTTGTATTACAGCCTTTTTGAGTGTCGTTTTCCTGCTTTTTTTAACTTCACGTTCGTTGTATCCTTTGTCTTCAACTTTTTCATGAATTTCACTTGTGCTTTTGTAGAGCAAGAAGAGTCCTCCGGCGATTAATATGAGGCCTTGTCCGCTAACACCTGCTTTTATCCAAGAAAGATTAATATGCCAAAAAGGTGCTTCCATGGCAACCAGCCAAGAGATACCAAATAAGAGGATGATCCTTATAATCATTGCCATAAAAAGCCCAATGCTGGTGGCTTTCTTTTGATGTTCTTGTGGAAGCTTACTCGCTGCAAGGGAAATAAAAATGATATTATCAACCCCTAAAACAATTTCAAGAAATGTAAGAGTGAATAACGCTACCAGCGCGTCAGGGGTGGTTAATATTTCAAACATAGACGGTCAATTGTTGATTTACTATTCGTTTAATTTAAAGTTTATTCTTGAGCAACTTTTATGGCAGTTCCTTTTTCTTTTCGGCTATCGCCCACCACGTTGTATTCAAATAGGTAAGTGTCTCCAGAGCTACTGAGTATCTTCATATGAATTGCTTTTTTCTCTGCCCGGTTCTTAGGATTAAGCTTTTGAACAACATATTCGCAATTATTAATCCAGCGAATGCTTGAGGTATCTGTCTTTCCTTTAAAGGAGTCAATTTCAATGGAGTCGTTGCGGACAAATGTAGTTTTGACGATTTCGGCACCTACAAGTGCTTCAAATTCAAACGTTCCGGTTTTAAAATGAGCGCAGTCTCGTTCAGATTCATAGCAACTAAGTAGTAAGAAACAGCACAAGAGAGTGAATAGTAAACGCATTTTATATATTTATTTGCGAATTTCAACAATTTTCAGGCAATCTAAGAACGATATTCCTTAAAACTGCCATCTTTATAAAAAATAATAACACGTTCAATTTCATCAGTAGCTGCGTTCTTCGCTAAGGCGGCCGGTAGTTTTTGTTCAGTTCCTTCGGGAAGTGTTGTTGCGTCTTCTTTTTTTACTTCTGAAATCCCTGTGTTTGATATTTCTTCAGCAATGGGGAAGGAGCCTTTTCCATTTAGTAGCCAATACAATTCTACTTCTGGAAAGTGTTTTACCACCTTCATGACAAATTCTAAACTTGGCTTATTACGTCCAGAAAGGAGGTGAGAAATAGTAGATCTATTGAAGTTGATTTCTTCGGAAAATGCAGTTGCAGTTAAGCTGTAATGGCTGAGTATTTTTTCTAGTCTTTTTGTAAAATCTTCGCTGTTTACCATTGTAACATCATTCTTATAGAGCGTACAGTTACAAAGGTAACGTATTACTGATTAATTATCTTTGATTTGTTTATTAAATAAGAATTATAGTTAACCTTAAGGTTCATGTGTAATGCGATAAGTTACTGAAAATAAGATAATTGATATAGCTTTGTTATTTGAGGTTGTTTTCTGCTATGTATTTGTTGCCAAATGGCACGTTTTTGACGGATATTACAGCTTTATTGGGGTGAATTGTGTTTACATCTGTAAACATTTCATTGTTTACCTTTGTTTAAATATTTTTAATTCCATGACAATTTCAGAGGTTTATACCACCGTTTTTGAAGTCAATTTACAAGGGAGATTTATCACCTTAGATCATGTTATGCCCTTGCTGGAATCATATGCTTCAATTTTTGAAATTGAGCAAATTGGCGAATCAGAATTAGGTCAAGGGATTCCAATGATAAAAATTGGACACGGAGAAAAAGTGGTTTTGGCTTGGTCTCAAATGCACGGAAATGAATCTACAACGACCAAAGCCTTATTCGACTTTTTTAAATTTTGTGCTCAGAAAGATTACTTTGAAGTTGAAATTTCAGAATTTCTTGCTACGTATTCCTTTTATGTGATACCCATTCTAAATCCAGATGGCGCCAAAGCCTACACGCGAGAAAATTTAAACGGCATAGATTTAAATAGAGATGCCCAGCAGCAGTCTCAAATGGAAAGCAAAGCTTTGGCAGCTATATTCGATAAAATTAAGCCAGGGTTGTGCCTTAACCTCCATGATCAACGTACTATTTATGGAGCTGCCGAAGGTAAAACGGCGACGGTTTCATTTTTGTCTCCTGCAGCAAACGAATCAAGAGCTGTGACACCAAATAGGGAAGTGGCTATGTTGCACATTGCGCGCCTAGCAAACATGCTCAATAATTATATCCCAGGTATGATAGGACGATATGATGATAGTTTTAATGCAAACTGTGTTGGCGATACCTTTCAAATGGCAGGTATTCCAACGGTGTTGTTTGAAGCTGGGCATGCAGCCGCCGATTACCAGCGTACAGAAACACGTGCCTATATCTTTTATTCGTTTTTAGAACTGTTCGGTATTACTAAAACGGGTTCTTCTGAAGTTACGGTTGATGATTATTATAAAATTCCTGAAAACACCACTAATTTTAAGGATTTTATTCTCCGAAATGTATGTGTCAATGGAGCTTTAGATCCATGTGATATCGCGGTTCAGTATGAAGAAGTACTCGAAGACGAAGCCATTAGTTTTGTGCCTAAGATTGATTTTATTGGCGATTTAAGTAACTATTTCGGTCATAAAGAGAAAGATGGTAACGGACTCATAGTGTTAGTGAATTCTCAGGTAAATGTTGAAATCGGTGTGAAAGTTTCAAAGATTTTGGCAAAAGACACCAATTCAATTGTATTTTTTACAGTTTAGCATTTCATTTCGTTGTGATTCTCTGTACCTTTGTGGTTAATTATTTTTGAAGATGGCTAAATTTAAAATAGACGATACAGATCACAAAATTCTTGATATGCTTATTGAGAATACGCGAACTCCATTTACGGATATTGCGAAAAAACTACAAATTTCTGCTGGGACAGTGCATGTTCGTGTAAAAAAGATGGAGGAAGCAGGTATAATTACAGGCTCTTCGTTACGATTAGACTACGATAAATTGGGGTATTCATTTATTGCATATGTCGGTGTTTTCTTGAATAAGACATCTCAAACTCAGTTTGTGCTGGAAAGAATTAACGAAATACCTTATGTTACCGTAGCACATGTTACCACAGGGAAGTTTAATATCTTTTGTAAAATAAGAGCAAAAAATACAAGCCATGCTAAGGATATAATTTATCTCATAGATGATATTGATGGAGTGACAAGAACTGAAACAATGATATCACTAGAAGAAAGTATTAATGATAAGAAACGCTTAATGCATTCTATATTTAAAAATTTCTAGTTACAAGTTACATTAGAGCAACCCTTCCTTAAAAAGAGAAGGGTTTTTTTATACATTTAAGTCTTAAAATTCACAACTATGATTTCTGGAACTGACTATAATCCATATTACGACACCTATATTAAATTGGTTATCGAGAAGCAGCTGCTACCATCTCTGCGCGAAGGAATGACTAATACAATCTCATTTTTTAGCTCCCTGTCAGCTGATAAGCATGCGTATAGATACGCTGAGGGGAAATGGACACCTAAAGAGGTGTTTTTGCATCTAATTGATACTGAACGTGTCTTTATGTATAGAGCGATGCAATTTGCGCGTGCAAATAACGTGGTCCTTGAGGGCTTTGACCAAGATGTATTTGTTGAGAATTCTAATGCGAATGCAAGAGTAATGAATGATTTAGTTGCAGAGTATGAGGCAGTACGGATGGCTACAGTTGCTTTTATTGGCAGTTGTTCTGAAGATACACTAGCGCGTAAAGGTGTGGCTAGCGATCATCCGCTATCAGTGCGTGCAGCGGCTTATTTGTGTAGCGGTCATGAAATTCACCACATACAGGTTATTAAGGAACGTTATTTAGGTTAGAATGCCCTAGGCACATGCTTCAAGACTATTATCCAGAAGTACAGCTATAGGTTAATTGTAGTAATCAAAAGCGCTGTAAATCAAATCGTTGGTTACGGTTTGGTTGGTTTTGTAATCACCGAAATCTGTAAGGAGTACAAAATAAACGATTCCGTTTCTGTTCTTTTTATCAAAAGCTAATAAATCGATTATAGCCTCAATATCGGTTTTGCTAAAAGATTGTTTTTTGTAATGTGCTCCAATTACTTCAGTAACTTTTTCTAATTTTTCCTTCGGAAATCCGAGTAATTCAGAAGAGATATAGGTTGCCAAAACAATTCCAATAGCTACGGCATCACCATGTAATAAGGGTGTCCGACTTGAATTCTGATGTGAATAGCTTTCTATAGCATGTCCAAGCGTATGTCCATAATTTAAGGTCTTTCGGCGGTGCTCTTCTCTTGGGTCTTCATCAACTACTTCTTTTTTGATACAAACAGACTCCCAGATTAGTTTTGCGACTTCCTCTTCGTCTGCTTCAAAAAACGATTGGATTTCATTCCAGTATTTTTCAGAATGAATTAAACCGTGCTTAAGCATTTCAGCATAACCAGAGACCAGTTCTTTCTTGGGCAAGGTTCTTAAAAATGTGGTATCAATAATCACCGCATCTGGATTTTGTATGAGACCTACTTGATTCTTCAGCATGCCTAAATCAACACCATTTTTACCTCCCACCGAAGCGTCAACCATTGCCAGCAAGCTCGTAGGGATGTTTATAAATGCGATGCCACGTTTGAATGTAGCAGCAACAAAACCACCTAAATCTGTGACAACGCCACCACCCAAATTTATAAGTAGACTACCTCTATCTGCGCCTTTGTTAGAGAGTTCAGTCCATATTGTCTCACAGGTTCTAATTGTTTTATTGACCTCGCCATGTGGCATTTCTAAAACTGTATAGGTTTTTTGTAAATTAGATTTCTCAAGAAAAACGGGAAGGCAATGCTTTTTGGTATTTGGATCTACCACAATGAAAATACTGGATTCCTGAAGGTTTGAGAGCGTATTTTTAAAGGCTTCCCAAGCTCCATTGTTGCAGTAAATAGCATCTTTTTTGCTAAAGTTTCCGTTCATCTAATCTGAAATTTAAATTGGTATGCATTCAGAATTCAAATCTAACTATATTTGTTGAATTATTTAACTTCTATGATAGCTAAATCGCTTTTCGACAACACTGAAATTGCCTTTAACCTCAAAACCGACTCTGAGTTGGAGCGTGCGTATTTCCTATT
>JBLHGH010000039.1:0-13125 GCA_047615425.1 Candidatus Latescibacterota bacterium | reverse complement strand
GGCGTATACTTCGTTTTTCGAAACATGCAGAATGGAACAAATTACATAAGTTTCAACATTACTATAGCGTCTTTTTATATGGGCTACTAACGTTCAACTGGGCATTGACTACAGATTTTCAACAGAACAAAAGATATTTGGAGAGAAAATTATCTTTCGGCAAGTTCCCAAAGCCCACCTCACAGTGGAGCTTACTAATTATCACTAAAATTATATATTTCGGTATTTGGATTCTAATTCCTATTCTTTTCTTTGGACTTACATGGTGGAAAATATTAATTGGATTCTTTATTATGCACTATATTGCTGGTCTTATCTTGAGCATTGTGTTCCAATTAGCACATGTGGTTGAGGATGCTAATATGGTGCTGCCTGACCCTAGTGGTACAATGAAAAACACCTGGGCAATTCATCAATTATTTACTACCGTCAACTTTTCGACAAAAAATAGAATTGTAAATTGGTTTACCGGCGGACTTAATCATCAAGTAGAGCATCATATTTTCCCTCATATTAGCCATGTTCATTACACGAAAATTTCGAAAATAGTAAAGCAGACTGCCTTAGAGTTTAATCTTCCCTATAACGAATACAAAACTACAAGAAAGGCACTTATTTCACATTTTAGACATCTCAAGGAAATGGGTATGAAACCCGCCACAATACCTGCATAAATTTATATGAATCAACAATTATCTGATCGCGTTAACAGCATGGCCACCTCAGCCACGCTTGCCATGGCAGCCAAGACACGCGAACTACGGAACCAAGGAAAAGACATTATCGGTTTAAGTCTGGGAGAGCCAGATTTCACAGTACCGGAATTTGTAAAAGAAGCAGCAATTCAAGCCGTAAAAGACAACTTTCACTCCTATACACCTGTAGATGGATATCCCGAGCTAAAACAGGCTATTATCACAAAATTTAAACGTGACAACGACCTGAACTACGAGCCCTCTCAAATTGTGGTTTCAACGGGTGCAAAACAGACACTCGCTAATTTAGCTCAAGTATTATTAAACGATGGAGACGAAGTACTTCTTCCGGCGCCATACTGGGTAAGCTATAGTGATATTAGCAAAGTGGCGGGTGGCGTTCCAGTATCGATTGAAACATCAATTCAAAACGATTTTAAAGTTACACCAGCTGCGTTAGAAGCTGCAATAACCCCAAAAACTAAACTTCTAATTTACAGCTCACCTTGCAATCCAAGTGGATCTGTTTATAGCGAAACTGAATTGAGAGCCCTTGCCGATGTATTGGTTAAGTATCCTAAAATTATCGTAATAAGTGACGAGATTTATGAGCACATCAATTTTACTGGAGCGCATAGCTCGATGGCTCAGTTTGACGATATGTACAACAATACAGTAACTGTCAATGGCGTTTCAAAAGCATATTCCATGACAGGCTGGCGCATTGGATATATGGGTGGGCCAACATGGATTGCCCGTGCATGTAATAAAATGCAAGGCCAAGTAACTAGTGGTGCTAATTGTATTGCACAGCGCGCCACAATTACAGCTCTTGAAAGCTCACCAAGTAAAATACAGTTTATGGTAGATGCTTTCAAAGAAAGACGTAGCCTGATTCTTGGTTTATTAAAAGACATCCCAGGGTTTAGCTGTAATGAGCCGGAAGGTGCATTCTATATCTTTCCAGACATCTCTTTTTACTTCGGAAAAACATTAAAAGACAAGCGCATTAACAATGCATCAGATTTTGCACTATTCCTTCTAGAAGAAGCAAATGTAGCAACGGTTACTGGCGAAGCCTTCGGTGATTCTAATTGCATCCGTATTTCGTATGCTGCTTCGGAAGAAAACATAAAAGAGGCCATGAAACGGATAAAGGAAGCGGTTTCATAATGCAATCTTAAAACAATAAAAAAGCCGAATCAAATTCATGATTCGGCTTTTTTATTTTACATACTAACGCTACTCAACAATTAAACTAACAGTAGACTCACCTTTGTCAGTGGTAACCGACACCAAATAAGAACCACTAGCAAGTTCTGCATTAATTAAAAAGGTGTTTGAGGCAAATCTATTTGAATACACCTGACTTCCTAAAACAGTAAATATTTTAACGTCTGCACTAGTAACTTCGTTATTAAGTTTGATATTGATTTCAGATCCTGAATTTGGATTTGGATACACCTGCAGTCCTAAATCAAATGCCATTTCGTCCACTCCAAGAATCACCGTACAGTAATTAACTGGCGGGTCAAAACCTGCTGGGAATGTATCCTCAAAAGTTCCAATACCACTTAATGGCCATATGTCTCTATTCAGCATTGTATAGCCTGGACCAATTAAAACAAATGTAGGAAAGGCACTCACACCAAAGTCGGCAGTCACAGCTCCTCCTCCACCTTCGCTACTCACAGCAGGAGGGTGCACCCATGGACCACCATAGGTATTCACGTAATCAATAACCTCTTGATTATTATCGGTTCCATTATTAATTGAAAGCCCGTACACATCGCCCATATTACATCCATACTTATCAATGAACTCATTAAAAGTAGGCTGATTAGCCTGACATGGACCGCATGTATCAAAGAAAAAATCCAGATACACATATTTACCTGCATCAATTAGACTATACAAGTTGTGATCAACACCATCGGTATCTATGACTGTAAAGTCATTTACGACATCACCAACATTGTAATTGCTCGCTTGTGAAAATGCTTGAAACGAAAGCATTAAACAAGCTAATAAAAGGGTAATTTTTTTCATTTTGCTAAATTTTTAGTTAGATAAATATATGGAAAATACAACTTATTATCAAATTATCAAATTATCAAATAAAATAAGCAACAAAATCTACAAAAGCAGCCTGAGTACTGGAATTCAAGTCATCGTTAATTAGCTCGTTTATAGTTTAGGAATAATAAGATTTATAAAATATCTGAGCACTAAAAGTATTTAAATTGATGTAATAACTGGAACTGATTCATCAATACTATTTCTTAGTTCAATTAAAGTTGTTACATTTAGGGTAATGAATGCCAGGCTTATATATTATTATTGCTTCATTTTCACGCTCTTATCAAGCCTCGGAACGGCACAGGAGGGTGAGCGTAAATTTTCTGTTTATTTTGAAAATGATATTTATGAGCTCAGTACAGCCCATCATCAATTACTAGACAGTTTGAAGACAATTTCCATAAAAGATTCGCTTGATGTTCACATTAAAGGGTATACAAACAGCATCGGTTCTGATTCTTATAATCTAGAACTTTCAAGAAAACGTGCCGAAAATGTAAAATCTGAGCTACGTGAATTCACAATTATATCTTCCATCGGTTATGGAGAACTTAATAGTGAAGCAGCCAATAATAGGCGTGTTGACGTATTAATTCATTTTAAGAAAGACCACCTGGTTGTAGCGGGTGAAATACGTCAAGAACCAGTGAAAACTGAAATAATTCAACCAACCTTAGCCACCCTTTTTGAGGCAAAAATTGGTGATAAAATTACGCTCGAAGGAATCCGGTTTTATGCAGATATGGATATTATTATAGATGAAAGTAGGGATGCACTTGATGAGTTAGTTACTTTCTTGACAGATAATCCTTCCGTAAAATTCAAACTCATTGGCCATATTTGCTGCGGAAACAATGATAACCCAGGATACGATTTAATTAACATCCGAACAGGAAAAAAGAATCTTTCAGAAGCGCGGGCCAGGTCTCTTCATAATTTTCTAGCTAAAAAAGGAATCGACACTAGGCGAATGAATTATATTGGTATGGCCTATCGCCATCCAACAGGTAAAGGAGATACGTTTGATAGACGCGTAGAAATTGAAATCACAGCAGTAGATTGAGACTTATCTATTTCGCCAAAAGAAAGGTGAAAGTAATATGAGCACCGTAAATAATTCCAATCTTCCAATAAGCATTAAAAATGTTGCCCAAACTTTTGCCCCGGTTGGTAGGCTTGCATAATTATGCGCAGGTCCTAGATCACCAATTGCTGGACCTATATTTCCTAAGGTAGCAGCTGCTCCACCAAGGGCTGTTGTAAAATCTAATCCCAACCATGAAAAAACAAGCACCCCAACAATAAAAGAGAGCATATATAGGATAAAAAATCCTAATACATTGAACACAATAGCTTGTGGTATTGCTCTGCTATTATATCGAACAGGCAAAATAGCATGAGGATGTAATGTTCTTTTGAATTCTAATATCCCGTTCTTAATCATGATGAGATGACGTACTATCTTAACCCCACCAGATGTAGATCCTGAAGATGCCCCAAGAAACATAAGTCCAAAAAAGAATATGGTAAGAAAGGGTGTCCAAAGTGTATAATCTGCAGTGACAAAACCTGTAGTTGTTATAATGGTTAAAATCTGAAATAGACCATGTCTAACAGCACTCTCAAATTTTCCCCATACCATAGGATGCGCTATTCCTGAGGTCATTGGGTCCGCATAAAAATAAATGACTAAGGAAGCAATCACAGTAAAACCAAAAATCATCAGGACGTAGGCTTTAAACTCTTCGTCCTTGAATATTTTGCTAAATTTTGTTTTAAAGGCGAAATAACTCAGCACGAAATTGGTTCCAGCCAAGAACATGAAGATTATGATAATATATTGAATTACTGGTTGATCATTCCAATGAGCGACGCTGTTATTTTTTGTAGAAAAACCACCTGAGGCTAAGGTGCTTAGGGAATGGTTTATTGCATCAAAGAAACTCATCCCTGCAACTTTCAGCAGGATAGTCTCTGCTAGGGTGTAACCAACATAGATTAACCATAAACGCTTGGCAGTATCTGTTATTCTGGGGTGTAATTTATCCCCGCCAGGGCCTGGAGCTTCCGCAGCAAACAACTGCATGCCACCAATTCCTAAAAGCGGTAGTATCGCAATGGCTAGTACAATAATACCCATACCACCAATCCAGTTTGTAATACTTCGCCAAAACAATACTCCTTTGGGCAAACTTTCTACATTATCTAGTATGGTCGCACCCGTAGTGGTATAACCACTCATGGTTTCAAAAAAAGCATTTGCAAAGCCTGGAATTGTATCTGTCAACACATAAGGCAAGGTTCCAGTAAGTGCCATAAATATCCAACCAAAAGTCACTATGATGTATCCTTCTCTTTTCTGAATTTCCTTTCGGTGTTCTTTGGTAACGAGCATAAGCACACCACCAATTGCCAAGGTGATAATTCCCGACAACACCATTTCCTTAACAACCCCATCGTTATAGGCCAAACTCACTAAAGAAGCGAGTAGCATAAAGCCGCCATTCACTGTTAGCAGCAGCCCCATTAAATGGAAAATAATCTTGTAATTAAGTTTGGAAGACATCGAAGGCATTACACAAACAGTTTTTCAACTTTACCAATGGCCTGCGGCAAGCAGCAAACAACGATTCGGTCGCAATTTTTTATTTCGAAATCACCTAAACCAATCATTCCTTCTCCATTTCTAATTATCCCTCCTATAATGGCAGAACGAGGCAATTCAATATCCCTTATGAGTTTATCGCATACCTTGGAAGAAGGTGTAACTTCAAACTCAAGTAGTTCAGCATTCATATTATTTAGCTTGGTCATTGCAACCACTTCCCCTTTTCGGATGTATCTAAAAATATTATTCGCCGCTAAAAGTTTCTTATTAATCAGCGTATCAATTCCGATAGAATGTGATAACTGAAAGTAATCCATATTTTCAACCAGAGCAATCGTCTTTTTCACTCCTTTTGATTTCGCTACGAAGCAAGACATAATATTGGTTTCACTATTTCCGGTTACCGAAATAAATGCATCCATATCTTCAATAGATTCTTCTTGGAGCAACTCAACGTTTCTTCCATCACCACTAATCACAAGACAATTAGGTATTTCATCTGCAATCTCAAATGCTTTTTCTTTACTATTTTCAATTAATTTTACGTGAAAATTATTCTTGCATAAATCGCTGGCAGTCTTAACTCCAATATTACTTCCACCCAGTATCATTACGTTTTTAATTTCCTGGCGCACCTTCCCCGTACGCTTGTATATTTCCTCGACCCCGGCTTTGGTTGTAATAAAATAAACCTGGTCGCCCTCTTTAAATACAGTATCACCACGAGGAATCAAAGTATATTGCGTTCCGTAGCGCTGAATGGCAATGGGCACATAGGAAAGGTCTTGGTGAATTTCGGCAGCTGCCTTCACTGATTTTCCGACAAAATCTGCGGTTCTTATTAAATTCAAGCCTATCATGGTGAGTGCCCCATCTTCAAACTCGTAGGTATCGTTGAAAGCACTTTGGTTCAATAATAATGCAATTTCACTTGCGGCTAAAGATTCTGGCGAAATCAATTCATCAATACCGAATTTTGCAAAACCAACTTCTTCTTTATTATCAATAAATTCAGTATTCGAGATTCTCGCAATAGTCTTTTTAGCTCCAAGTTGCTTCGCTAAAACACATACTGTAATATTGGTTGTCTCACTTGAAGTCACAGCAATTACCAAATCTGTTCCTGCAACTTTGCTATCCTTAAGTACTGAAATAGATGTAGCATCACCTCTAACCACGCGTATATCAAGATGCGTATCTGCATTGGCCAACGACTCTCTGCTGGTATCAATAAGTGTAATGTCTTGGGACTCGAACGAAAGGAGTTTTGCTAAATGAAATCCTACTTCACCGGCTCCGGCAATAATAATCTTCATACAAAGAAATAATAAGTCGGACAAAGGTACAAAATTGTAGTTACCATTTGCTTTCTGAAACCACCATTATACTAAACTTCTAATCCACGCAACAATTACGCTAAAAATAAGTAGCTTTGCACCCGCAAATCACAATGGAAGAAAAAGTAACACCATACAAAAGTTCTAACGCAAGTAAGAAACAGCAGGTTGAAGAAATGTTTGATAATATTTCTGGAAATTACGATGGTTTAAACCGTATAATTTCTTTGGGAACAGACACGAAATGGCGTAAAAGAGTGCTTAAAATGGTGGCGGCTATCAAGCCTGAAAGCATCCTTGATATTGCCACTGGTACAGGAGATTTAGCCATAAAATACGCTGAGAACATTCCTGCAAAAAAGATAATTGGCCTTGACTTAAGCGAAGGCATGTTGTCTATGGCACGGAAAAAAGTGAAAAACACGTATTTGGCTGATAAGGTTTCTTTCATTAAAGGTGATTCTGAAGCGCTTCCGTTTGATTCAAATTCTTTTGATGCCGTTACTGTTTCCTTCGGAATTCGAAATTTTGAAAATCTCGATAAAGGACTTTCTGAAATATTCCGTGTTCTTAAACCATCAGGACTTTTTGTAATATTGGAAACGTCTGTACCAGCAAAAACACCATTCAAACAGGGATATCGTTTCTACACCAAATGCGTTTTACCACTCATCGGAAAGTTATTTTCAAGAGACAAGGTTGCCTATAGCTACTTGAGTGAAAGTGCATCTGTTTTTCCACATGGAGAGCAACTCAACAATATTTTAAGAAAAATTGGGTTTATAGAAGTGGAAAATAAACCGCAAACATTCGGTGTAGCTACAATTTATAATGCTACTAAGTAATTATGAAGAAACTATTTTTTGTATTAGCACTTTTAGTTTTCGCGCAAAGCGCAAAGGCACAGCTATTCAGTAAAGAAAGATTAGCCAATCTAGAATCCTTTGACAATCGTTTTTTAACATGGGGGTATTTCTTGGGCTTCAATAATTATGATTTCAAAATTGATTATAAAAACGACTTTGGCGATGACATTACAGACATCATAGTAAAAGGCGAATCTGGTTTTAATGTTGGCCTTATTGGAGATTTACGCATAAATAAATACATCAATCTTAGGCTAGAACCGGGCTTGTATTTTACCGTACGTGATTTGGAATACGCCATATTTGACGAACCTCGAGACAGATTACGTGAAACAAAATCGACCTATATCCATATCCCGCTGCTGGTGAAGTTTTCGACAAAACGTCTTAACAATATCAAACCGTTTGTAGTGGCAGGCATATCTAGATCAGTAAATTTATCTAGTAGTCAAGATAATCCAGAAGACAATATGCAGGGCCGGTTTAGAATGACTACTGGAACTAGCTATTATGAACTTGGTTTTGGAATTGACTTCTATCTATTCTATTTTAAATTTTCACCCTCTATCCGTGGCGTCTTTGCTACCAGCGATGAGCTAGTGAGAGATGCTGATCCAAATAGCGCCTACACTAGTAACATTGAAAAACTGGCTTCTAGAGGTGTGTTTATCAACTTTACTTTTCAGTAGTACGCTTAAATTCGCTTAAGAGCACAGCGGTTGCGGTGGCTACATTCAAACTTTCTGTATCTTTCTTTACACCAAATTGCGGTATTGTAATTGGATGATTTATTTGTTTCTGAATTTCTTCGGAAATACCATTTGCTTCATTCCCTAAAACGATAATTGCTTCCGTTGGCAGGGTTGATTGATAGACAGAGTCACCATCCATAACAGCGCCATAGATTGGTAACGACGTATTTTTAATGTATTCTGAAAGGTTCACATACCGAATATCTATCCGCGCCAAAGAACCCATAGTTGCCTGCACCACTTTAGGGTTGAAACAATCTGTTGTGTCTTCAGAACAAATTAATTGTGTTACATCAAACCAATCACACAACCGAATGATAGTGCCCAAATTTCCCGGATCACGGACGGCATCCAATACAATGATGAGTCCATTTCGTTCCTGACGCTTCATTTTTGGTATATTAAAAACTGCTAATGAAGTATTCGCAGTCTTCAGAAAACTCATTTTTTGAAGTTCACTTGAGCTAACTTGATGGTACTTCTTCAGTAAATCATTTTCAAGGTAGGCAACCTGATCTTCGGAACTCGTAGTAAAAAAAGACACTAAGCTTAGCCCTGCTTTAATAAATTCGGCAATCACCTTAGGCCCTTCAGCAACAAAGAGACCGGTTTTATCACGATACTTTTTCTGCTGTAAACTCGTTATTAATTTTAATTGACTTTTACTTACCAAAATTGTCCTATTTTTGAAATGGAGTAAATAGCATCACTTGACCCAAACCTTCGCAAAAATATCATTATTTTTAGGAATAATCCTTATTCTAGGATCCTGTAATGCCGTAAAACATGTTCCTGAGGATCAATTTTTACTAACTAAAAACACAGTGAATGTAGACGGCGAGGAGTCCACAGAAAATGGCGTCCTTAGTCAACTTAGTCAAAAACCAAATCCAAAATTCCCCATACTCGGCATTCCATTTGGTCTACATATTTACAATTTAGCGGATCAAAAACCCGATAGCACCTTTTACGCTTGGCTTCATAAAAGCTCCAAAAGAGAGCGTAAACTTGTAAACTTCTTATCCGAAAAACAAGTAGATGCATTAGACAGCAGTTATGTTGGCTTCAATAAATGGCTGCAGAAATCTGGAGATGCACCGGTTGTTATTGCCGATGATAAAACGCAAAAATCTATTGATCGTCTCAAACGGTATTATGCAAGTTATGGCTGGCTCAATGCCAAGGCAAGGTATTCTGTTGAGATAAATAAAAGTAAAAAAAAGCGTGCGGCCATTACCTATGACATTACACGATTTAGACCTTACTTTGTGGATTCAATTATAAAGGACATTAGCTCCCCTGTAGTAGATTCCCTATTTAAACAAACAAAAGGAAAAACATTTATTACAGAGGGCAAACAATATGACGCCAACAATTTCAACAATGAGCGAGCTAGACTAACCCTGCAATTTCGAAATTCTGGACTTTACTATTTTGATCAAGACTATGTTGGTTTTGAGGCAGATACGGTAAATACCGATCATAAAGTGCTCATTAAATATATTATTCCAGATAGAAAAGTAACAATTGGTGACAGCACGTTTACCGTGCCATTTAAAGTGCACAAGGTCAACGAAGTGCGGGTGATTACAGATTATTCTTATGGTAATCAGAACAGAAAATGGGGAGATTCTGCCTCGTTTAAAGGCTATAACTTATACAGCTATGATCAATTAGCTTTCCGGCCAAAGGCAATTACTGACGCCATTTCTATCGCTCCTGGCAAAGTATTCAAAGACATTGATAGAACGCTTACATATAACCAAATTAGTGATTTAGGAATCTTCAAATACCCAAACATTACCTATCAAACAGACCCGAGAGATTCAACGGGAACAGGTCTTATTGCAACAGTACTTTTAACACCTCGTAAAAAGCACACTTTAGGGGTAGATTTTGATGCATATACATCGACCATTCAGCAATTTGGAATTGGTTTTAGTTCTACTTTTTTGACTCGAAATGTTTTCAGAGGTGCCGAAACATTAGAAATTTCAGGACGAGGGAGTGTGGGTTCTGCAAAAGATCAAGATGACAATGAGAGTTTTTTCAATATTTCTGAGGTAGGTGGTGATGTAAAACTGTCATTCCCACAGATTTTGTTGCCAATTAATACGGATAGTATTATTCCGAAGTATATGTCTCCAAGAACAAGTATTAGCATTGGTTTTGGCTCACAGAACAATATTGGTTTAGACAGACAAACTGTGAGCAACATTGTCAATTATAGCTGGAAACCATCGAAAATTAAAACCTACGGTTTTGACCTTATGAATATTCAGTTTGTTCGAAACCTGAATAGAGAAAATTATTATAATGTATATACTACCTCGTATAATCGCCTGAATGAAATTGCTAGGGACGTAAATTATGATTTTATAGACGACTCAAACAATCCATTAGTGCTTCAACGTCCAAGTGAGGGCTTTAACGAAGCCGATTTGTTCATTGAAAAAGTATTGACAGGCAACATACCTGATGCCCCATTTAACTCAGGCCCCTACAAAGACGTGCTGAGTATTGCTGAGCGAAAACATCGATTAACCGAAAACAACCTAATATTTGCTTCTAATTTTACATGGTCCCGTAATACCCGGGAGAATGTTTTTGATAAAGACTTCGAAATACTTCGGTTTAAGGTGGAGTCTGCAGGAAACTTGCTAGCTGGAATTTCCAATATTGCAGGACTCCAGAAAAACGATAACGACCAACACGAAGCCCTGGGAGTAGCCTTTTCGCAATATGCCAAAGGCGAAGTTGAATATATTAAGCACTTTCAGTTAAAAGACGACGATGTTTTGGCGCTAAGAGCGTTTGGAGGCCTTGCCATCCCTTATGGAAATAGCACAAGTATTCCATTTGCGCGGAGTTATTTTGGTGGTGGCGCAAATGACAACCGTGGTTGGCGAGCGTATGACTTAGGCCCTGGAAGTAGTGGTGGTGTTTTCGATTTTAACGAAGCAAATTTCAAACTCTCCTTCAATGCTGAATATCGTTACACAATCCTAGGAGCCTTTAAAGGAGCCTTCTTTATTGACGCTGGGAATATTTGGAATGTACTTGATGATGTTGATATCCCTGAATCTCGTTTCGACGGCATAGCCGACCTTAAGGAAATTGCTGTCGCTTCCGGGTTCGGGGTGCGTTACGATTTTGGTTTTTTTGTGCTTAGATGTGACGCTGGTTTCAAAACGCATGACCCCGGGAGGCCTGTGGGCGAACGTTGGTTTAAAGATTACAATTTCAGTAATGTAGTTCTAAACATCGGTATCAACTATCCATTTTAAATCATTAATATTTATTATTTTTGCTTTCCAAAATAAAAGTTATGAGTCATTCAATTCGTCCTGGTGTCGCAACAGGAAAAGAAGTTCAGCAGATACATCAATACGCTAAGCAAAAGGGTTTTGCCCTTCCGGCGGTAAATGTCACTGGGTCAAATACTATAAATGCAGTTTTAGAGACTGCGGCATCCTTAAACGCTCCCGTTATTATACAGTTTTCAAATGGAGGCGCACAATTTAATGCAGGTAAGGGACTTTCGAATGATGGCCAAAAAGCTGCAATAGCTGGAGGCGTTGCCGGAGCTAAGCATATACATGAAATGGCTAAAGCCTATGGTGCCACAATAATTCTCCATACGGATCACTGCGCTAAGCAATTATTACCTTGGATAGATGGACTATTAGATGCTGGCGAAGTATTTTACAAGGAGACTGGTAAACCATTATACAGTTCTCATATGTTGGATCTTTCCGAAGAACCTATTGAAGAAAATATTGAAATCTCAAAGCGTTATTTAGAACGTATGAGTAAAATGGGGATGACCTTAGAAATCGAATTAGGAATTACAGGTGGAGAAGAAGATGGTGTAGATAATAGTGACGTTGATTCTTCGAAGCTATATACCCAACCAGAAGAAGTGGCATATGCCTATGAAGAACTCATGAAAGTGAGTGACCAATTTACCGTAGCAGCCGCCTTCGGTAATGTGCATGGAGTTTACAAGCCCGGAAATGTGAAGTTGACTCCAGTGATTCTAAAAAATTCGCAAGAATTTGTTCAGAATAAATACAATACAGGAGCTAACCCTATTGATTTTGTTTTTCACGGCGGTAGTGGTTCCACTGTTGACGAAATTAGAGAGGCGATTGGCTATGGAGTTATTAAGATGAATATTGATACCGATCTTCAATTTGCATTTAACGAAGGGATTAGAGACTACATGGTTAATAACGTTGACTACGTAAGAACACAAATCGGAAATCCAGAAGGCGGTGATATACCGAATAAAAAATATTATGATCCGCGTAAATGGCTTCGCGAAGGTGAACTTACCTTTAAAAAACGTTTAGAACGGGCGTTTGAAGACCTAAATAACGTAAACACGTTATAATCGTTGAAGATTTTGTAATATTGACACTCCTCTAACCGAAAAACTATGACTTGGTTTAAAAGAACGAAGAAAGGAATACAAACTCCTACAGAAGACAAGAAAGATGTGCCAAAAGGTCTTTGGTATAAGTCGCCTACAGGAAAAATTGTGGATTCCGAAGAATTGGAAACTAATTTTTACGTGAGCCCAGAAGATGGCTATCATGTTCGAATTGGCAGCAAAGAATACTTTCAAATTTTATTTGACGACAACGAGTTTAAAGAACTCGACAAAGGATTGACATCTAAAGATCCTTTAAATTTTGAAGACAAAAAGAAATATATTGACAGGCTGAAAGATGCCCAGGAAAAAACGGGGCTTAAAGATGCTGTGCGAACTGGCGTTGGCAAGTC